>JBOHMF010000258.1:0-6415 GCA_050730055.1 Allostellaceae bacterium | reverse complement strand
GCGCGCACCCTGCCCGGCGCACGGCAGCACCGGCGCGAGCCTGGCGCTGCGGGACGGCACGCGCGGTCTTGTCGTCCACTGCCATGCCGGGTGCTCCCGCGCCGATGTCCTGGCCGCGCCGCGCCGCATCGCCACCGCCAACCGAAAGCCCGGCCGGTCGCGAGCGGCGCATCGGAGCCACGCGCAAGGTCTGGGCCGCCGGACGGGACGCGCGCAGAACACCCGTGGCGGCCTACCTGCGGGCCCGCGGGATCACTGTCGAGCCGCCGCGCTCTCTGCGCTGGTCGCCGCGGTGCTGGCATGGCGGCGCGCGCGCCGAACTGCCCGCGATGCTGGCCTGCGCCGATGGCCCGGACGGCGAGCTATGCGGAGTGCACCGGACCTATCTGGGGCGCGATCCCGATGGCACCTGGTGCCGGCGCGACCGCGCCTCGCTCGGCCCGATCGGCGGCGGCGCCATGCGTCTCGTGGCGCCGCGGCCGCCCTTCGACAAGGGCTCAGGAGCGCCGCTGATCGTGGCGGAAGGCATCGAAACCATGCTCGCGGCGATGATCGCCACCGGCTGACTGGGCTGGGCGGCGCTCAGTGCCTGCGGGATCGAAAAGCGGTTTCCGTCAGCGCGTCCGCGAACTGATCGAAGGACGCGAGGCCTTGACCGCAGTGATGTCGGCATTGCTGGAGGCGCACGAGGCGCTGCAGACCCAATACAACATTCTGCACAAGCGGCTGCTGGACCTGGTGCGCGACGATCCGCTCTGCCGGCGGCTGATGACGGCGCCCGGCATCGGGCCGGTGATCGCATTGACGTTCCAGGCCACGGTAGACGTGCCCGCCCGCTTTCCAAAATCGCGGTTGGTGGGCGCGCATTTCGGCCTGACCCCGAAGCGGTATGCGTCGGGTGAGACCAATCATAACGGGCGCGTGTCGAAGTGCGGCGACGCAATGATGCGCACGGCGCTGTTTGAGGGAGCCCAGGCGCTGCTCGTCTGCACAAAGAAATGGTGCAGTCTAAAGGCCTGGGGGATGGCCATCGCCCGCCGGCGCGGGTGCGCTCGCGCACCATGGCGCGCTCGAACTCAGCAAAGGAGCCGAGCATCTGCATCATCATGCGTCCGGCCGCTCCCGAAGTGTCGATCGCCTCGGTCAAGGAGCGGAAACGGGCGCCCGCGGCCTCGATCTTCTCCAGGATATGCAGCAGATCCTTGAGCGAGCGCGTCAGGCGGTCGAGTTTCCAGGCGACCACCACATCGCCCTCGCGCAGATGGTCGAGCAGGCGGTGCAACTCGGGGCGGTCCCAGCGCCCGCCGGAGGCCCTTTCCTTGTAGATCCGGGCGCAGCCAGCCGCTTCGAGAGCCCCGACCTGGGCGGCCGTGTCCTGATCCCCGGCCTTCGAGATGCGGGCATAGCTGAGCAACATGGGAGATGTCGCCAAAACCTGTTGCCTTCTCGCGCAATTTGGCATCAGGCTTCCGCGTGTCGCAACGCTTTGTTTCGCCTGCGGTTGTGCAGGTGCCATACAAACGATCGTTTGCGCACGCCCCATCATGCCGCCATCCGCTGCTCAAAGTCGATCCGCCGGCTGAGGTCAGCGGTCAGACGGCCATAAGGGTTGATGTGGCTGTGGATCGCCGGTGTCAGCGCCCGGTGATCCTCCGGCGTCATCCGTTTCAGCCACGCGGGCTCGGTCAGGATGCGTTGCAGCATCGGCGTGTTCACGTAGATCAGGCAGTTTTGCAGCAGCTGCAGCGCCAGCACGGAGAGTTCCTGATCTTCCAGCCGGTTGCTGGCGATCTCCCCGCCCTTGCCAAAGAAGATGAAACCCTGGGCACCGTTCCAGTTTTCCACCACGTTCAGCCCGGCATTGATCTCGCGCCGGAAGTCTTCTTTCTCGATGTAGCGGCAGAGAAAGAGTGTCTTGACCGCCTTGCCGAGCTCGGCGAGCGCCGCGCAGGTTGGATGCTTTACGGCCGTGCCGGCGAACCGGCGCAGGATCGCCTCGGGATCGGCGGTGCCGCGCCGGAGCGCCGCGGCGTATTGGATGATCTCATCGTATTGCCGCTCGATCAGCGCCCCGTCGATCGCATGTGTCAGCCCCGGCGCGAGATCGCCGAGCCGGTCGCGCAAGCCTGTGTCCGGCAAATAGAGTTTCTGCCGCGCGACCGCCTTCAGGCGCGGCGCGAGCGCGACGTTCAGCACATGGCAGAACGCGAACGCCACCGCGCTCTGGCCGTGGCTGTCGACGTAATGGCGCTGGATTTCCATGTCGGTGCAGTGCCGCAGCACGCCCTCGATCATGGCCGCCACCGCGGACGACGAGCATCGTTTCAACTGCGAGTCAATGCACGCCGCGCGGCGCTCCATGTGCCAGTAGATCATCACGCCGCGGCCGTTGCAGCGGACGTGCCATTCCGTCATCAGGTTCTGATCCCAGGCGCCGACTTTCTTCGAATCCGAGGCGCACGCGGTGCCGGCTTCGCCCCAGATCCGCGTGTCGCGCACGGCGAGAATCGCGTTCGTCACCATGGCCGTCGCGCTCCGCAACGCTTCCTTGCTGACAAACAGCCGCCGGACATGCTGCAGCTCGGCGTGGGTGACACCATTGGTGCCCGCGCTGACGCGCTTGAACCCGGCATTTGTTCCCAGACCGTAGAGACACAACAGCAGGCGCCGCTTCAGCGTGTCCGCATCGAGAAGCACGCGATCGCCGGAGCTCACAACCAGGATCCACTCCTTGCCCGCGACCTTGTCCACCTCCTGCGCGATCCGTTTGACCACGGTATGCCTTGCCTGGCGGGTGATCCGGTGGACGGTCTCGATCAGCAGATCGATGAGCCCATCCGTAATCTCCCGCTCTCGGTGCGCGAGAAACAGCGCATACAAGGCATGGCGCCGCCCGGCCGGATGCTGCCTCATCCGCCAGGGCGTCTCGTTGGCCACGCGCCTGCGGAATGACCGGCTCACCGCATCGTTGCCGCCCGCAGGCAGGTCTGCCGGCAGGGCGAGAGACCTCAGAAATTCCAGACGTTTCGCGGCGGTGAGGCGGTTCTCCAGATGGGCCTTGCCGGGGTCGGTCTTCAGTCCGGTAAAGCCCGGCACCGGATCAGCATCGGCAAGCGAGGCGTCCAACACGGCCTTCAGCGTCTCCGGCAGCAGCCCGCCCGCGGCGTCAAGCCCCCGCTCCTCGAACCGCCGCCGCGCGCCGCCGGTCACACGCACGAGTTCGTCTTCTGGCGGACATTCGATCTTCCGCTCAAAGAACCAGGAGATCAGCCGGTCCATCAGCGCGCCCGGCGTCATACCGCGCGGGCATAGCTCATCCGCGGCAAAGGCGAACGCATCTGCCAGATCGCGCCGGGTCAGACGCCGCATGCCCAGAAATTCAAGGATTTCCGCCCGGTGCCGCCGTGAGGTCCGGCTCGACCACAGCCCGTCCTCCAGGTCATCTGAAGCGGTCCCCGTCGCCGCCAATTGATCCGACACGCCCGGCGGCAAATCACTCGCCGCTTTCAGAAACCGGCCGGTCTGTCGGGAGTGCACAAGCTCGGCCGCCGCGGCCAGCCGTGTCCGCGGAGGCTTCGTCGCGAGAAAACTCTCCTCGGCCACGCTCAGCCGCCATTCGCTTTGCAACGGGCGCCCCCGGCTCTTCAGCCCGGCCGACCAGGCCGGACTAAAAGGCAACAGTCAATCGCACCGATCGTTCATGCTATGTTCGAAATTTTGGCCGGAAATCGACCGCCCGTGTACCCGGGTCGTGTCGGGACCACGATGATTGCGACCGGCCGGGAACGCCCGGCCCACGCTCATTGCAACTCCTCCAGGCCGACCTTCAAACCGGCGATCCGGCGGCCAGCATCTGTTCCTTGAGATCGCGTGTCCGTTCGGCGCCGAGTTCATGCCGGAACAAGGCCCGCAACTCGGCCGGCTTCACGCCGAGTATTTCGGTCAGCACCTTGCTCGTATAACCGTTGCGATTGAGGGTCGCCTCGACACCGTCGATCTGCTTTGACAGGACGGAGTCGGCGATGGTTTCGGTGACCGCCTTCTCGCTCGCCTGAAAGCCGGTTTCGAGCGCCAGCGTCAGGTGCTGCTCGATCTGCAGCGGCGTGCGCAGGCACGCGGCCAACAGGTCCACGGCCGCCGGGTCCAGCACATCGTCGATCCCGATCCCTTCACCCGCGCAGGTATCGATCAGGCGCTTGAGCGCGATCAGCGTGTTGCGGTTGAGGTCGTGCGCATCGTCGATGAACAGGACGACCGGTTTCTTGCGCCTGCGAACCAGGGCGCGCAGCGCGCGGTCGCGCAATTCGCCGGATTTTGGGATCGTCGGGTTTTTGTCCGACGACAAGTCGCAGAAGAGAGCCGTCACCAGGGTGCCGATCGCCACCCGGTTCTTCTCGATCGAGACCGAGGTCGAGACCGCCACGCGGTCCTCCTCGGCGAGGGCGTCCTGCAACTGCGCCGGCGCCGGGGTCTGGCCACCGTTCATCACCGCTCGCGGCACGCCCAGTTTCGCCGCAAGCGCTTCGATCCGATCGAACCGCTCCTCGGTCCGGGTTTTCTTGAAACTGCGATAGCGATGCAACGGGATCGGCCCGCCGATCGGGCCAAACGGTCCGAAGCGCTTTCCCTCATGCTCGACAAAGAGTTGCTGATCGAACAGGCCCCCCACAAGGTCACCGCCTCGCCGGCGAGATCGGGATCGACTTTGTAGAGCACGCCGGCCATCTGGATGCGCGCATCAACCCCACGGGTCAAGCCCGTGGGCTAAAGGCCCACGACCTTGCGGCGCTCCGGCTCGCGGGCGAAGGTGCAGAACCGTTCCCACGCGCACATGGCGCGATAGCCCTCGGCTGGCAGATTCCTCATCCAGTCTTCCGAGCGCGAATGATCGCCGCTGCGATGCGGCTGGTCGTTGTACTGGACCAGGAAGCGCTGCAACCACAGGTTCGCTTCGGCCTCGTTCTCCGGCGTGTGAAAGTGAAACAGCGTCTCGAACGCTTCCTTCACCGTGCGGAACGGCCGCTCGACCCTCGGGTCAAACCCGAGGGCAGGCTCTTGCCTTTGGAGCGGGCCGTGACGCGCCGGCCATCGCTGCCCTTGGGCATATGGGTACGGGCATCGACGCCGAGTTGCGCCATCACGTCGCGATAGACGCGGGATTTTGTGATCGGCCCGTTATCCGCGTAGATCATTTTCGGGATGCCCTGCAGCACCAGGCCCGGTTCCTCTTTCGGCGCCATGGCATTGAACAGAACCCGAAGGCCCGAGGCCGCGTCCTCGCCATAGACGCAGCGATATTCCTGGTAGGCGACGCCACTGCGGTCGTCGACGACACTGAACAGCATCAAGCTCGGCGGGCCGCGGCCTTCCTCGACCCACAGGGGAGCGGGCACCTGCTTCAGGTCCGACGGCGTCGCGTTGCAGGTCGAGGACCTGCGAGCCGTCCGCTTTGGAAACCCGCATATAGCCGATCAGCATGTCACGCAAACGCCCGATTACATGACGCCGGCAAGAGACCCGATCCGCCGCGGGAAATCTGTCACGAGACCCGTCACTTTGTCTACGTTCCGCAAACGCTCAAGTTGCGGCTTGATCCAGCGCCCCGCTTCCTCTGCACCCTGTTCGCTCGGCCGGTTGCAATGAGCGTGGGCCAGGGCGGTCCGATTGCGGTCCCGTTGCCATGAAGGTGGGCCGAGTTGCAACCATCATGGGCCGGGCGCCCCCGGCCGGTTGCAATCAGTGTGGTCCCGACACTGCGATGATTGCGATCCCGAGCGCCGATGATTGCGGTCCGTTATAGCTATGGGCTTGGTTTCTTGTTGTAACGCTCGAACATGGCCGCTCGGATTTCGGGACTGTCCGGCCATTGCCCACGCCGCTGCCCGGCATGGGTCTGATAGGTGTCGAGGCGGTCGGGGTCGGGCTGCACGACTTCACCGGCTTGCAAAAACAGCAGGCCGATTTTGTCCGTGGGCATCCGCGCGGTAAAGGCTTCGGCTTCGTCAAGCGCCGCGCGGAGACGCGCCGTGATGTCCTTCGGGTCGAGTGGTTCACTGCTTTGCAAAGCCCGCCATTCGGCTTCCGGGTAATTCGAGTTTCGCCGGATTTCAGCAATCAGTCCCTCCGGCGTGAAGCCGGGCGATTTTTCAACCGCCGCCCAGATCACGGCACCGAGTGGCAGGATGGTTTCGTGAACGGTCACAAGGTCAACGAGGTCGCGAAGCTCGCGCCGACCGGCGGCGGCCATGACTTTGTTCATGGCAAGGTCAACCGGATGCAGGACATAGCCGAAGGTCTCGTCCTGCATGGTCGGGAAAAACCGATAATCGCTGTCAACAACCCATTCAAGCCGGGTGCTGGCGTCGCCTTTCGTCACCTCGGCGGTGTAGATCAACGGCAGTTGCCGAAGCCATGA
>JBOHMF010000257.1:0-6417 GCA_050730055.1 Allostellaceae bacterium | reverse complement strand
AATCTGCTGCGTTACTCTTTTGGCGAGAATGGAGCGGCCGCAGCCCGATCGGAACATCTCGTAATGATTACGAGTGCGCTCTCCGGTGAAGGGAAGAGCTTTGTTGCGCTGAATCTGGCGGCGGCCGTCGCCCGACAGGCTGAGCGCCGGGTCCTTCTGATCGACGCTGACGCCAAACCAAATTCCCTGGGGCATTTATTCGGGCTGTCCGGGACTGCCGGGTTGCTCGATTTGGCGACGGGGGAGCATGCTCTCGCTGATCTGGCTATCCCCACGGCAAGGGCAAATCTCGAGTTTCTGCCGCTGGGCGGCAGTGGCGAGGCGCTGTCGCGCGCCCGAATGGCCAGCCTTGTCTCGGAGATCGGGCGCCAGGATAGGGGGCGGCTGATCCTTCTCGATACCGCGCCCTGCCTGTCGAGCAGCGATGCTCATACGCTCGCCCCGGTCGTCGGGCAGACCGTATTTGTCATCGCCGCCGGGCTGACCCAGCAGGGTGAGATCGAATCGGCGCTCGAGCTCGTGCAGACCTGCCCCGTGGTGTCGCTGCTGCTCAACAAGGTCAAGTCGGGGAATGGACTCGCCCTCGGCACCTACGGATACCACTCGGCGCCTCACGCATGATGCCAAGCCGGTGAAGATGCGCAAGACCGCAGCGCGGGCGTCTCGGGCAGTTGCAGCATGGGGCCTCGCCGGCGGAGTTGCCTTTCTTCCGGCCGCCGCGGCGGCCGGAGACTGGACCATCACCCCGCAGGTCAGTGGTCAGGAGAATTATACCGATAACGTCCTCTTGGCCCCGACAAACCGGCGCTCCGATTTTTTTACAACGCTCTCCCCGAGCCTGTCGGTGACCGGCCAGAGAGCCCGTCTTCAGGGCTCCCTCTATTATTCTCCGACGGTTTATCTCTATGCGCGGACGCCCAGTCTGGATGCGGTCGGACAGAATCTCTATGCCAACGGCACGGCGACGCTGGTCCCCCATCTCTTCTTTCTCGATGCCAAAGCCTATGCGGCCCTGCTGCCAACAATCCCGGGGCTGGCCGCAGGCGCCTTCACCGCCGCCCCGACCGCTCCGGGCGGGAATTTTGGCGGGATCGGCACCACCTCCTTTGCCGGCATCCCGCCAAACCAGTTGACCCAAGCCACCAGCTTTGAAGCCTCTCCCTATCTGGTGCGGCGGTTTGACGGCTTTGGCACGGGCGAACTGCGCTACACCGTGACCGACACCAATACCAGCGGCGCGCGGACCAGCCCGCTCGCGCCCCCCGGTTTTGCCCTGGGCAATACCAGTGAACTGATCAACGAGGGCACCGCGGCCTTTCTGACCGGCGAGGATTTTGGCCGGTTCGCCAGTCGGATCGTGCTCGATACCGCGACGGGGACCGGCACCGGCGTGATTCCATCCAGCCAGACCATCGGTGTCGCCGATTCTGCCTATGCGATCAATCAGCGGGTCTTTGCGCTCGGCTCGATCGGCTACGAGCACCTCCGCTTTACCGGCCTTCCGCCGGTCCGGATCGACGATGTCATCTGGGGCGCCGGCGCGCGACTGCGGCCGCGGCCAAACGCCACCCTGACGGCGCTCTATCAGCACCGCGACGGCGTCACCGCGCCCTATATCGCGCTCGATTACCCGGTGACGGCGCACACGACCGTGTCGCTGACTTATCTCGAGGGGCTTTCCACCACAAGCCAGGACCTCGCCAACGACCTCGCCCTTTCCGCCCTCAGCCCCACCGGCCAGACGGTTGATGCGCGCACGCTGCTGCCCGCCGCAATCGCCAACCCTGTCCTCGGTCTGCAAACCGGCCTGTTCCGGACCAAGCAGTTGACCGGAACGGTCACGCTCGCCCTGGAGCGCAACCAGTTCTCGCTCACCGGCTATCGCGACATCAACGCGCTTATCGCCCGGAGTGCGCCGGGGCAAGGTCTCTCCGAGCAGTCGACCGGCGGGACGGCGCAGTGGGTCCGCACCCTCAACCCGCTCACCAAGGCCAGCCTGGGTCTTGGCTATGCCCATTTCAGCTTTCCCGCGCAGCCGCAATCAGCCGAGAACCTGCTGACCGCAGGGGTCTCGCTCACCTATACGCTGACCCGCTCGGTGGAGAGCTGGGCCGGTTATTCCTTATTGAACAGAACTTCTCCCTCCCCACAACTTCACCTCTTATCAAATGTGGTTTTTGTCGGTCTCAGCAAAAAATTTTGAGGCTTGTTATGTATACTGAATATTACAACTTGAAAACCATGCCATTCCAGTTGACGCCGGACTATCATTTTTTCTTTGAAAGCCGAGAGCATAGTCGCGCCATCTCACATCTCGTCTACGGGCTGGCGCAGGAAGAAGGGTTTGTCGTGATCACCGGGGACATCGGAGCGGGGAAGACGATGCTGGTCGAGCGGCTGTGGTCGCAGCTCGACAGCGCGCGCTATCAGGCCACCCGCATCCTGACGACGCAGATCTCCGGGGAGGATCTGCTCAAGATGGTCGCCCGCGGCTTTGGTCTGCCGGCGGAGGGAGCGGACAAGTCCACCCTGCTGCAGCGCCTGGAACAGTTCTTTGCCGAAAAACAGAGCCTTGGCAAGCGCTGTCTCCTGGTCATCGACGAGGCGCAGAACCTGCCCTTTTCCGTGCTCGAAGAGTTGCGCATGCTGTCCAATATCACGATCGCGGGACGGGCGCCGTTTCAGGGGATTCTGCTCGGACAGCCGCAATTCCGCCAGATGCTGGCGGATGCCAGTCTCGAACAATTGCGCCAACGGGTCCTTGCCTCCTATCACCTCGGGCCGCTCGGTCCGGAGGACACGCGCGAATATGTGAAGCACCGCCTGACCACGGCCGGCTGGACAGGCAATCCCTCCTTTGACGATCCGGCCTTTGCCGCCATCCATCGTCACTCTGACGGTATTCCCCGCCGGATCAATACCTTGTGCTCGCGGGTTCTGCTCTTCGGTTTTCTTGAAGAAAAGCGGGAAATCGGCGCAGAGATCGTCGATGAGGTGGCCGAGGAGTTGCGCCGCGACCTCGCCGCCGGCTTTCAGAACGGCCTTGCCGCGGCCCCGAACGGCAAGCTGCCGCACACCTTTGAGCAGCGGCTCGCCGCGCTCGAAACGGCGATAAGCCGGCACGACAAGGTCATCAAGCACGCCCTCGAAATCGCCGCCCGGCTGCTCGAGGGAAGGATGTGAGAAGAGCGATGCAAAATGGACAGTCCCCCTCGGCCCAGCGCTCTGATGCGACCGCGATCACCAATGCGCTGACGGTCGATGTTGAGGATTATTTTCAGGTCGAAGCCTTTGCCGATCGGATCGCGCGCGCCTCCTGGGAGAGCATCCCGCGACGGGTCGAGGCGAATGTCGATCGGATCCTCGACCTGTTCGCGGCGGGCGGCGTGCGAGCGACCTTTTTCACCCTGGGCTGGATCGCCGAGCGTCACCCCGCCATGATCCGCCGGATCGCCGCCGGCGGACACGAGGTGGCGAGCCACGGCTATGATCACCGGCGGGCCGATCGTCTCGACCCGCCGGGGTTTCGCCAGGATGTGCGCCGGGCCAAGGCGATTCTGGAAGACCTGGCGACCCGTCCGGTCGCAGGATACCGGGCGCCGACCTTCTCGATCGGCTCGAGCAACCGCTGGGCCTACGAGATCCTGGAGGAGGAGGGGTATCGCTACAGTTCCAGCCTCTATCCGATCCGCCACGATCTCTACGGCGATGCCGGGGCGCCGCGCGCCCCGTTCCGCCCCGCCGGCGCGCTGTGGGAACTGCCGCTGACGACGCGCCGGCTCTGGGGGCAGAATGTGCCGTGCGCCGGCGGGGGCTATTTCCGGCTGCTGCCCTATTGGCTGTCGCGATGCAATCTGCGCGCGGTCAATGCCGCCGAGGCGCGGCCCTGCATCTTTTATCTGCACCCGTGGGAGTTGGACGCCGCGCAGCCGCGGGTCGCGGGGATCGGCTGGCGCACCCGGCTGCGCCACTACCTCAATCTGGCGGCCATGCCGGGCCGCCTCGAACGGCTCGTCCGCGAGTTGCGCTGGGCCCCGATGAGCGAAGTTTTCGCCGATCGCTTGCGCGCTCCCGCCGACCAGCCGGCGGTTGCGCCGGCGCTCGGGTGAGAGATCGGCCGGCATGGGCGTGAGCGTTCGCGAACTCGATGGGTCGGGCGAAGCAGCCTGGGATCGCTACGTCACCGCCGCGCCCGAAGGCACCTTTTTCCATCTCGCCGGGTGGCGCCGCGTCATCGAGCGCGCCTTCCGCTACCACGCTTACTATCTCTTTGCCGAGCGCGACGGGGTGATAACCGGCGTGCTCCCGCTCGTCCACAGGAAAAGCCGTCTGTTTGGCGACGGGCTGGTTTCGGTCCCGTTCTGCGTCTATGGCGGCCCGCTCGCCAGCGATGCGGAGAGCCTTGAGAGGCTGATCGATCATTGCCTCGATCTGAGGAGGCGGCTCGCCGCCGATCTGATCGAGTTCCGCAGCCGCCAGCCCGCGGCAGTGGAGTGGCCGGTGCGCGGGGATCTCTATGCCACCTTCCGCCGGCCTCTCGCCGGCGATGCGGACGCCGATCTCAAGGCGATCCCCAGAAAGCAGCGCGCGGTGGTCCGCAAGGGCATCGCCAACGGTCTCGGCTGCCGCATCGATCGGGATGCCGACCGGTTTTATCGCATCTATGCGGAGAGCGTGCGCAACCTCGGCACCCCGGTTTTCTCGCTCCGATACTTTCGCATTTTGGTCGAATGTTTCGGAGATTGTTGCGAGATCCTGACGGTGGAAGATCAGGGCGCCGCCCTCTCGGCCGTGCTGAGCTTCTATTTTCGCGATGAGGTGCTGCCCTATTACGGCGGTGGCACCCCTCGGGCCCGGCTGCGCGCCGCCAGTGATTTCATGTACTGGAAGCTGATGCGCCATGCCGCCGGCCGCGGCGCGCGCCTGTTCGACTTTGGCCGGAGCAAGTTCGGCACGGGGTCGTTCGATTTCAAAAAGAATTGGGGGTTTACGCCGGAGCCTTTGCACTATCAGTATCAGATGCGCCCCGGACAAGCCATTCCCGATCACAACCCGCTCAATCCCAGATACCGGCTGTTGATCGCGGCCTGGAAAAAGCTGCCGCTGCCGCTTGCCAATCTGATCGGACCGCCGATCGTGCGCGGTCTCGGGTGAAGGCGATGGCCCGGCCGGGGATCGAATCCGATCGCGCGTGGTTGCCGCCGATTGGACAAGGCCGGTAGAGCCGCGGCCGGTATCCTTGCCGGGCCGGGCCGCCGGGCCGCAGCAGCCTGTTAGCGAATTGTTAAGGTATGATAGGCTCCATGAGGATGGATTCTCTCTTGGCCCATAGCCGATCTGCGCGATCGGCACCCCTGGAAAGGACGTACTCGGCGCTTGATGATCACCGATCCTCTGACCACGGGGCGGCTGTCCGGGGCGGCAAGGCGGGTCTCGGTCCGCCCGCAAATCGGGAGGCTTGACAAGGACAGGTTGTCGTGGCGCCTCTCGCTCCTCGTCATTCTCGTCCTGTCACTGGCGCTCTGGGCGGGGATCTGGGTTGGTGTGGAGGCGCTGCTGCACAGCCGGTGGTAGAATGGGAGGCGCTGGCGGGGCGGGCGCGGCGCAAGCCTTCCTGCCGCACTCTCGGGCTTCGCACTGAGGGGACCTCGTCGGCAAAATCCGCGAGGGGTTCGCGGGGAGCGGGGTGGTTGATGCTCGCCGTGATCCTCGCCGGCTTGGCTCTGCCGGGAGCGGCAGGAAAGGCGCAGGCCGAGGGGCTGCGATTTCGCATCGGCGACTGGATCACCGAGTGCGGAGCGGCCGGGTGCTCGATCACCGGCCTTTTCCAGCAGACCAATCTGAACGGCCGGCGCGGCGCGTTCGCTCTGGTGATCCTGCTGGGGAGACCGCAATTGGCGGTAGTTGGTTCTCCCTATCCGGACCATGCCAAGTTGCAGATCGACGCCAACAACCCGATCGCGTGCGCCGGTTCGCGCTACTGCATCTTTCCCGGCTCCGAGACCGGCCGGGCCATCGCGGAACTGGGCACCGGATCGCTGATTCTCCTCGACGTCCGGACCCACCGGGACGTGTTCCGCGCCAGCTTGAGCACAAGAGGATACCAGGCGAGCCTGGCCAAGCTTGAGGCCGAAGGATACCGGATTCCGGCGATGTGAGCGCTGCCGCCGGCTCGGGCGCTTATTGACGGCAGGAGCGCGCGGCCGAGAGCCGCGCCCCCGCGCCCAGCCCGCCAGTCCCGAAATTGAGACCGGGTGCGGTGCAGGGGCGGTTGGCCTCGGGCGCGATCACGAGAACGTTTCCGCGATAATCGACCCCGACCCGCACCGGTCGGCCGTCCTTGACCGCATCGGCCTGCCAGACCCAGATCGAGCCGGGGTCCGCCTGGATGCTATTGAGCCTGGTATAGCCCTGACC
>JBOHMF010000256.1:0-6419 GCA_050730055.1 Allostellaceae bacterium | reverse complement strand
GCGCCGCGATTGCCGATCACCGGCGGCAGCGGAGCGGGAGGGGAAGACATCATGCGCCTCGGCAGCCCCTGTTTCCGCGAGGATCTCCGGTCCGCGAGGAGTGGCCGTCAGGGAACCGCCTTGGCCGGCTCGACGCGCTCCACCGGGCGCCGCACGTTGCCCAGATCCTCGCCGGTTTCCTGATCGACCTGGCGCATCGACAGCTTGATCTTGCCGCGGTCGTCAAAGCCGAGCACCTTGACCTTGACGCTGTCGCCCTGCTTGATCACGTCGGATACCCGCGCGACCCGCGTTGGCGCCAGTTCGCTGATGTGGACCAGCCCGTCGCGGGCGCCGAGAAAGTTCACAAACGCCCCGAAATCGACGAGCTTGACCACCTTGCCGGTGTAGATGTGGCCGACCTCCGGCTCGGCGACGATGCCGCGAATCCAGTCGATCGCGGCCTGCGCGGCGCTGGCGTCAACGGCGGCGACCTTGATTGTGCCGTCGTCGTCGATATCGATCTTGGCTCCGGTCGTCTCGGTGATCTCGCGGATGACCTTGCCGCCCGAGCCGATCACCTCGCGGATCTTGTCGCGCGGAATGGTGATCGTGGTGATCCGCGGCGCATTCTCGCTGACTGTGGCGCGCGCGTCGGTGAGCGCCTTGGCCATCTCGCCGAGGATGTGGAGGCGGCCCGCGCGCGCCTGGTCGAGGGCGATGCGCATGATCTCCTCGGTGATCGAGGTGATCTTGATGTCCATCTGCAAGGCGGTGACGCCGCGCTCGGTTCCGGCGACCTTGAAATCCATGTCGCCGAGATGATCCTCGTCGCCAAGGATGTCCGAGAGCACGGCAAAGCCCTCGCTCTCCTTGATCAGCCCCATCGCGATCCCGGCGATCGGGTGGGCGAGCGGCACCCCGGCATCCATCAGGGCGAGCGAGGCGCCGCACACGCTCGCCATCGAGGACGAGCCGTTCGACTCGGTGATCTCGGAGACGACGCGGATCGTATAGGGAAAACTGTCCTTGGCCGGCAGCAGCGGGCGAACCGCGCGCCAGGCGAGCTTGCCGTGCCCGACCTCGCGCCGCCCGGGCGCGCCGAGACGCCCCGTCTCGCCCGTCGAATAGGGCGGGAAGTTGTAATGGAGCATGAAGTTTTCGCGGTATTCGCCTTCGAGCGCATCGACGATCTGCTCGTCCTGGCCGGTGCCGAGCGTGGCGACCACGAGAGCCTGCGTCTCGCCGCGGGTGAACAGGGCCGAGCCGTGCGGGCGCGGCAGGACGCCGACCTCGCACCAGATCGGGCGCACGCTTTTTGTATCGCGCCCGTCGATGCGGCGGCCCTCGCGCAGGATCGCACCACGCACGATCTCCTTTTCGAGATCCTTGAACAGTGCGAGCGCGGTCGCGCGCGGCTCCTCGTCGGCGAACAGCGCCGCGATCTTCTGCTTGGCCTCATCGAGCCGGTTGCTGCGGTCCTGCTTGCCTTCTTCGCGATAGGCCGCGGCGACAAGCGGCCCGATCTCGGTGCGCAGGCGCTCGGCGATCGCGGGCAGCTCGGGCGATTGCGGCGGCAGCGGCCAGGGTTCGCGGGCGCAGGTCTCGGCCAGCTCGATAATCGCCTGGATCACCGGCTGGAAGGCGCGATGGCCAAAGGTGACGGCGCCGAGCATGACCTCCTCCGAGAGCTCGTGCGCTTCCGATTCGACCATCAGCACGCCGTCCATTGTGCCGGCGACCACGAGATCGAGCCGCGAGCGCGGCAATTGCGCCAGCGTCGGGTTGAGAACGTATTCGCCGTCGATGTAGCCGACGCGGGCGCCGGCGACGGGACCGAGAAACGGGATGCCGGAAATCGTCAGAGCCGCCGCGGCCCCGATCATCGCCACGATGTCGGGGTCATTCTCCAGATCATGCGAGAGCACCGTGCACACGACCTGCGTCTCATTGCGAAAGCCGGGCACAAACAGCGGGCGCAGCGGCCGGTCGATCAGCCGCGAGACCAGGGTTTCCTTTTCGGACGGGCGGCCTTCGCGCTTGAAATAGCCGCCCGGGATCTTGCCGGCGGCAAAGCTTTTCTCCTGGTAGTTGACGGTCAGCGGGAAAAAGTCCAGGCCGGGCTTGGCCGCCTTCATCGCCACCGCGGTGCACAGCACCATCGTCTCGCCATAGCTGGCGAGCACCGCGCCATCGGCCTGGCGGGCCAGCTTGCCGGTTTCGAGAACGAGCCGCCGCCCGCCCCACTCCAACTCCTTACGATAAATCTGGAACATCCGGTTTTTCCTTTGACAAAAATGGGCGGTCATCCGGCGCCGGCGGCTGCGAAGGGAAGCGCGGCGGGAGAAATCGCGCCGCAGGGTTAACGCCGCAACCCGAGACGGCCAATGAGGCTCTCGTAGCGCCCGGTGTCCGACCGCTTCAGATAGTCCAACAGGCGGCGGCGCTGCCCGACCATGACGAGGAGGCCGCGCCGCGAATGGAAATCCTTCTTGTGGCCGGTCAGATGGTCGGTCAGGTTGCGGATCCGTTCGCTGAGGATCGCGACCTGCACCTCGGGCGACCCGGTATCGCCCGTCTTCATCCCGTATTCCACGATCAGCGCCTGCTTGCGCTCGGGGGTGATCGACATCGATCCGGCCTTTCATTGTTTGATGATGCGCAGCGGCTGGAGACCGCCGCTCTCGATCCGGGCCAGGGCGATGACGGCATCGCCGCGTCGCGCGCTGACGACCGTACCCGGGCCGAGCCGGTCAAATCTATCCCGGTTGTCCGGATCGCCCGGTCTGACGCGCTGCCCCTGGCACAGGCGCACCGCTTCGGCTGCCGTCAGGGCCAGGGCCGGGATGTCGTCCAGCGCGGTCGCGATCGGCAGCAGATGTCCGGAGGCGGCAAGACTATGCCGGTGGCACTCGACAAAATCCAGCGAAATCGCTTGTGCTTCGCCAAACCGTCCGACCGAGAGGCGGCGCAATTCGACGATGTGGCCGAGGGTGCCGAGGGCGAGCGCCAGGTCCCGGGCAAGAGCACGGATATAGGCGCCCTTGCCGACGCTCGCCTCAAAGCTGGCATGGTCGGGGTCGGGGGTGGCGAGCAGGCGGAGATCAAAAATATCGATGGGCCGCGCGCGAAGAGCGGGCGCCGCGCCGGCGCGGGCCAGCGCATAGGCGCGCCGCCCGCCGACCTTGAGCGCCGAATAGGCGGGCGGCGTCTGCGCGATGCAGCCGAGAAAGCGCGGCAGTACCGCCGCGATGGCATCCGGTAGCGGCCGCTGCGCGCTCTCGGCGACGATCGCGCCCATGCTGTCGAGGGTGTCACGGGCCACGCCCCAGCGCACCCGGAATCGATACTTTTTGCGCCCGGTCATAGCGTAGCTGACGGTTTTCGTCGCTTCGCCCAGAGCCACTGGCAAGATACCGCTGGCCAGCGGGTCAAGGGTCCCGGCGTGGCCGACCTTGACCGCGAGCGCCCGGCGCACCCGCCCGACGACCTGGTTCGAAGTCATGCCGGCCGGCTTGTCGATCACCAGCCAGCCGTGCAGCTCCCCCTCAGCCGGCATCGCCATCGATCTCCGCAGCGGCCGAAGGGGCGAGATCGCGCGCCACCTCCGGCCGCGCCAGCAGGGTGGCGATGCGCTCGGCGTGGGCGAAGGAGCGGTCAAGGGCAAAGGTGAGGTCGGGGATGCGGCGCAGCGCCACCGCGCGGGCGAGCCGGCCCTTCAGATAGGGCGCGCTGCGCGCCAGGGCGAGGAGGATCGCCTCGGCCCCGGCGCCGCCGAGCGGCATGACAAAGACCGTGGCATGGCGCAGATCCGCCGCAAGCGCGACCTCGCTGACCGTGATGTTGGCCTCGGCGAGAGCCGGATCGCGGCATTCGCCGGGTCGCAGCAGGGGCGCCAGCGCATGGCGCAGCGCCTCGCCAAGGCGCAGGTGCCGCGGGCCGGCGCGGCGCGCGGGCTGCGCCTCCCGCACCGGCGTCCGGGAGCGCGCCCGGGAGCGTGCAGGGGGACGCGGCGGACGATCGCGTGGGGGTCGCGCCATTGGCCGTTACAGGGTCCGCGCGATCTCCTCCACCTCAAAGCACTCGATGGTGTCGCCGACCTGCACGTCCTGATAGTTTTCAAAGGCCATGCCGCACTCATAGCCTTCGCGCACCTCGCGCACCTCGTCCTTGAAGCGCTTCAGTGTTTTGAGCGTGCCTTCGTGGATCACGACATTGTCGCGCAGGAGGCGCACCCGCGCGCCGCGCCGCACCGTGCCCTCGGTGACCATGCAGCCGGCGACCTTGCCGACCTTGGTGATGGCGAAGACCTCGCGGATCGCGGCATTGCCGAGGAAACGCTCGCGCAGGGTCGGGGACAGGAGACCCGAGAGCGCGTTTCTCATATCCTCGATCAGGTCGTAGATGATCGCGTAATAGCGGATCTCGATGCCGTCGCGCCGCGCCAGATCGCGGGCCTGCGGGTTGGCACGGACGTTGAAGCCGATGATCAGCGCGCTTGACGCCTTGGCGAGGATGACATCGCTCTCGTTGATGCCGCCGACGGCCGAGTGCAGCACCCGCACGGCCACCTCCTCGGTTGACAGCTTTTCAAGCGAGCCGACGATTGCCTCCAGCGATCCCTGCACGTCCGACTTGACAACGACCGGCAGCTCCCTGGCGACGCCGGCGGCGATCTGCGAGAACATCTGTTCGAGCGTGCCGCGGGCTCCGGCCGCCGCCTGTGCGCTGCGCCGGCGGCGCTGGCGGAAATCGGCGATGTCGCGGGCCCGGCTCTCGCTCTCGGCGACGATGAGATCGTCCCCGGCAAGCGGCGCGCCGTTGAGGCCGAGAACCTCAATCGGCTCGGAGGGGCCGGCCCCCTGCCGGCTGCGGCCGCGGTCGTCGATCAGCGCGCGCACGCGGCCCCACTCGCTGCCGGCGACAAAGATGTCGCCGACCTTGAGGGTGCCGCGCTGGATCAGCACGGTCGCGACCGCCCCGCGCCCGCGTTCGAGCTTGGCTTCGATCACCACTCCTTCCGCCGGGCGGTCCGGGTTGGCCTTGAGATCGAGCAGCTCGGCCTGCAGCAGAATGGCCTCTTCGAGCTTGTCGAGATTGGTCCGCTTGAGTGCCGAGACCTCGATGTCGAGCACCTCGCCGCCCAGTTCCTCGACGACGATCTCGTGCTGCAAGAGGCCCTGGCGAACACGGTCAGGGTCGGCATCGGGCCGGTCGATCTTGTTGATGGCGACGATGATCGGCACCTGGGCCGCCCTGGCGTGGCGGATCGCCTCGACGGTCTGCTCCATGATGCCGTCGTCGGCGGCCACCACCAGCACGACGATATCGGTGAGATTGGCACCGCGCGCGCGCATCGCGGTGAACGCCTGATGGCCCGGGGTGTCGATAAAGGTGATCTGCCGGCCGCTGTCGAGAGTGACCTGATAGGCGCCGATGTGCTGGGTGATGCCGCCGGCTTCCCCGCCCGCTACATCGGTGTGGCGCAGCGCATCGAGGAGCGAGGTCTTGCCGTGATCGACATGGCCCATCACGGTGACGACCGGCGCGCGCGTCTGCAACGCCTCGGGCTGGTCCTCCTCGCCGCGCAGACCGATCTCGACATCGGCTTCCGACACCCGGTGCAGACGATGGCCAAATTCGCCAACGACGAGTTCGGCCGTGTCGGCGTCGATGACCTGGTTGATCGTCGCCATCACCCCCATGCGCATCAGCGCCTTGATCACGTCGGCGCCGCGCTCGGCCATGCGGTTGGCGAGCTCCTGCACGGTGATTGTCTCGGGGACGACAACGTCGCGCACGACCTTCTGCTGCTCCTGCAGGCCCTGGTGCAACCGCAGGCGTTCGCGCTCACGGGCGCGGCGCACGGAAGCGAGGCTGCGCGTGCGCTCCTCCTCCCCGGAGAGCGCGCGGGTGACGGTCAGCTTGCCGGGGCGGCGACGAGCATCCTCGCGGCGCACCGGCGCCGCCGGCTTTTTGGCCTCGACGCGCGCCCCGCGGCGCGCTGCCGGCTTTTCCTCCTCGTCCTCGGCTTCGGCCGGGGCTGCAACCTTGCCGGCTGCGGCGAGGGCGGCGACTTTGGCGGCCGCCGCCTTGCCGGCGCGCTCGGCGACCTCGCGCCGCGATTCTTCTTCCCTGCGCCGTACTTCTTCGTCGGCCCGGCGTTGCCCCTCTTCCTCAGCGCGGCGCCGCGCCTCTTCCTCTTCGGCCTTTTTGCGCGCTTCCGCAGCGGCCTTGAAGCGGGCCTCCGCAGCCACACGCTCTTCTTCCTGCCGCTGCCGGTCGGCTTCGGCTTCGAGGGCGGCGCGCTGGCGCGCTTCCTCGTCGGCTCGGCGGGCGTCCTGCAATGCGCGCACGCGCCCCGCCCGCTCCTCGGCGGTGAGCGTGCGCGGCGCGATAGCCGGGCGGCGGACCGGCTCGGCCGCTGGGCGTGCCTGTGC
>JBOHMF010000255.1:0-6421 GCA_050730055.1 Allostellaceae bacterium | reverse complement strand
ATCGCGTGACGCGGCTCAAGGTGGGAGTGCTGATTTCGGGCCGCGGCTCAAACCTCGCGGCCCTGATCGCGGCCTGCGCCGACACCGCCCATCCGGCCGAGGTTGCGCTCGTCATCAGCGATCGGGCCGAGGCCCAGGGGCTCGGCCACGCCGCCCGCGCCGGCATTGCGCGGGCCGTGATCCCGGAGCGCGATCCTTCCGCTTTTGCCGCCGCGGCCGCGGCCGCACTTGCCCGGCACGGTATCGAACTGGTCGCTCTCGCCGGCTTTATGCGCATCCTCGACGCCGGTTTTGTCAGCGCCTGGCGCGACCGCATGATCAACATCCACCCCTCTCTGCTGCCGGCCTTTCGCGGGCTTCACGCCCAGCGGCAGGCGCTTGCGGCCGGCGTGCGGTTCGCCGGCTGCACCGTGCATTTTGTGCGCCCCGAACTCGATACCGGTCCCATCCTCGCCCAGGCCGTCGTTCCCGTCCACCCCGGCGACGATGAGGCGCGTCTTTCGGCCCGCATTCTCGCGGCCGAGCATCGCCTCTACCCGCTGGCCTTGCGGCTCGTCGCCGAGGGGCGGGTGCGCATCGCCGGCGAGGTGACCGGGATCGACGGTTGGCAGGCCCCCGATCTCCTCGCCCTCAACCCCTGTGAGGCGCTTGTGCCGTCCGTCGATTAGGCTATACGTGAACCGTGGTTCCCGGCAGCGGACGCGAGGCGAACATGGCGATGACGGCTGATCCCGAACTCGAACGGCATCTCCACACCTGGATCGGCTTCACCCGGTTCATCAAATGGGCCGTCGCGGTCCTCGTCGTCGTCCTGATCGTGCTGGGGCTCTCCCTGACCCCGCTGTGACAGAGAGCCGCTACGGCAGGATCTCGATCGCGGCGAAGAAAAAGGCGATCTCCTGCGCCGCACTCTCGGGCGAGTCGGAGCCGTGCACCGAATTGGCCTCGATCGACAGGGCAAAATCCTTGCGGACCGTGCCCGCGGCGGCCTTCTGCGGGTCAGTCGCGCCCATGATCTCGCGGTTGCGCGCCACCGCATCCTCGCCTTCGAGCACCTGGGCCACCACCGGTCCCGAACTCATAAAGCGGACGAGATCGCGGTAGAACGGCCGCTCCGCATGGACCGCATAAAAGCGCTCGGCCGCCTCCACGGAAAGGTGCAGGCGCTTTTGCGCGACGATGCGCAACCCGCCCTTTTCCAGCCGGTCGTTGATCGCCCCAGTCAGGTTGCGCCGCGTCGCGTCCGGCTTCAGGATCGACAGAGTGCGTTCGACGGCCATCGGGCTTCTCGCAAGCGTGGGCGGGCGGCGCGCTTATATCGGCCGCGGCGGCGGCACGCAATCGGCGGCGGCGCGGGGGGCTATTTGCGCTCCCATCCGGAGGGCGTCTGCTGCCAGTAGGTCAAGGCATGGCCGGCCGCGCGCGCTTCGCGCCAGCGTCCGCGCGCCGCCGCGACCGCCGCGGGATCGCTGCCGTCAAACAGATCGGCGATGCGGGCGAAAGCGGCAAGATCAGGGGCGAGGCCGTCGCCGGCGTCAACCAGCACCAGCATCGCGGCGCCATTCGGATTGTCCTCGCCCTCGGTCAGATAGATCGGCTGCGCCGCCGCGTTGCCGTCGCGGGCCGAGCCGTGCGGCAGAAAGCTCGCCTCGTCATAGGTCCACAGCACCGCGTTCAGATGCTCGATCCGTTCCGCCGAGGCCGCCCGCACGAGGATGCGATAACCGCTCGCCGCGGCCCGTTCCAGGAGGCGCGGCAGGGCCCGCTCAAGCGGCGTCGCGGTCAGGTGGTAAAAGCCGATCTCGGCCATGCCGTCCCGCCCGCCGCTATTCCTCCTCGTAATATTGCGCGACCAGCCGGTCGAGAAGGCGCACGCCAAAGGCGGTAGCGCCTTTTGGCACCGTCGGAGCGTCCTTGTGCGACCACGCCACGCCGCAGATGTCGAGATGCGCCCACGGCACGTCCTTGACAAAGCGTTGCAGGAACTGGGCCGCAACGATGCTGCCGGCGGCGCGGCCGCCGCCGATGTTCTTGATGTCGGCGGCGTCGCTGTCGATGTCGCGATCGTAAGCCTCGGCGAGGGGCAGCCGCCAGACCGGTTCGCCGACCGCCTTGCCGGCGGCAATGAGACGCTCGGCGAGTTCGTCGTCATTGGCAAAGAGCCCGGCCTGATGATGGCCGAGGGCGACGATGACCGCGCCGGTCAGGGTCGCCAGATCGATCATCAGCCTCGGCCTGAAGCGCTCCTGACAGTACCACAGCGCGTCGGCGAGCACGAGGCGGCCCTCGGCGTCGGTGTTGAGAACCTCGATCGTCTGGCCCGACATCGAGGTGACGATGTCGCCCGGGCGCTGCGCCGTGCCGGAGGGCATGTTCTCGACCAGTCCCGCCACTCCGACCGCGTTGACCGGCGCCTTGCGCGCCGCCAGGAGGCGCAGGAGGCCGATGACCACCGCCGACCCGGCCATGTCCCACTTCATCTCGCCCATCCCGGCGGCGGGCTTGATCGAGATGCCGCCGGTGTCAAAGGTCACGCCCTTGCCGATAAAGGCGAGCGGCGCGTCCTCGCGCCTAGCGCCGCGCCATTGCAGGACGGCGAGGCGCGGCGGGCGGATGCTGCCCTGGGCCACGCCCAGAAGCGCGTTCATCCCGAGTTCGCGCATTTTGGCTTCGTCGAGGATCTCGACGATGACGCCAAAGTCCCGCAGGCTCTCGGCCGCCTTTGCCAGCGTCTCGGGATAGATCACATTGGCCGGCTCGGAGACGAGATCGCGCGCAAAACAGATTGCCTCGGCCGCCTTGTCGCGCGGCGCAAACGCCCGCGCCGCGGCGGTGTGGGCGGGCGTCGCCACCCTCAGCCGGCGCAGCGCCGGCTTTTTCTCCGGCTTCTCGCGGGTTTTGTACTTGTCAAAGCGGTAGGATCTGAGCCGCGCCCCAAAGGCGAGTTCGGCCGCCGCCGCGGCCTTGCCCAGTGCCGCGCCTTCGCCGAGATCGATCGCCAGCGTGGCCTCCTCTTCGCCGGCGCCGGCGAGGTGGGCGTAGAGCGCGCCGCCGAGATCCTGCAACAGCAGCGCGTCCACAGAAGCGGGCTTGCCCAGGCCGGCGAGCACGATCCGGCTCAGCGGCAGACCCAGCGGCGCCACCACCGGCAGAAGATCGTCCTTGCGGCCGCGAAAGCGGGGCGAGACGGCGAGCGCGCGGGAGAGCGCACCTCCGGTCGCCTCGTCGAGCCGCTTTGCCGCCGGTGTCAGCACCCCGTCTTCCCACACTCCGACGGCAACGGCGCCCGCCTGCGGCACCCCGGATTCGGCGAATTCGATCTTCATCGCATGTCCTCGCGGCAGAGGAGCGCGGGCGGCACCCTTAAGTCACGAGCTTGTCAAAGGGTCGAAAGACTGCCCGACGCTCATACAGGAACTGGAGCGTGGCGATAGGGACAACAAGAGGACAAGTCAATGTCCTCCCGCCGCGGCAACGCCCGTGGCGCGCGCGTCCGATCCTCCCTATGATCGCCGCCCGATGACCGGTCTCGACCGCTATGTCCTGCGCCAGTGCCTCGGGGTGATGGTGTTTGTCACCGCCGCGCTCTCCGCTGCGGTGTGGCTGGCGCAATCGCTGCGCCTCATCGATCTGATCGTCAATCGCGGCCTGTCGGTCGGGATGTTTCTCTATCTGGCGCTTTTGATCCTGCCCAAGTTTCTCGATATCGTGCTGCCGATCGGCGTCTTCATCGCGGTGCTGTTCACCTTCAACCGGCTCGCCGGCGACAGCGAACTGGTCGTCATGCGGGCGGCGGGTCTCGGCCCCTTTGCCCTGGCCAAGCCGGTTTTTCTGATGGCCGGCCTCGCTTTTGCCGTGCTGATGAGCCTGTCGGCCTATTTTCTCCCGGTGGCGAGCCGCGACTTCAAGGATCTGCAATTCGAGATCCGCAACCGCTTTGTCTCCAGCCTGATCCAGGAGGGCACCTTCACCACGATCTCGAACAAGCTGACCATCTATGCCCGCTCGCGCGACGGCCACGGCGACATCACCGGGCTTCTGATCAGCGACCGCCGCGATCCGCAGCGGCCGGTGACGATCCTGGCCCGGCGCGGGGTCTTTGTCGATACGCCCGCGGGGCCGCGCATCGTCATGATCCATGGCGACCGGCAGCAATATGACGAGCGCACCGGGAAGTTGTCGGTTCTGACCTTCGCCCGCTACACGCTCGATCTCGACACCTTGCAGGATGCGCCGGTGGTGCGCTTCCGCGAACCGCAGGAGCGTTTTCTCGGCGAATTGTTCGTGCCCCCGGCGAACGTGCCGCAGCGTTTCCGCCGCAGCTTTCTCGTCGAGGGCAATGAGCGCCTGGCGATTCCCCTCTCGGTTTTCGGCTTTGCCCTGATCCCGCTCGCTTGCCTCTTGCCGGGCGAGAGCGGCCGGCGCGGTCATGCCAAGAGGGTGTTCGCGGCGATCGTCATCGGGTTTTTGTACGAGGCCCTCGGGGTCAGCGTCGGCGATCTCGTCAGCCGCTATGCGCTGGCGATCCCGCTGATGTATGCGACCGATCTCTTGCCCTGCGTCATCGGGTTTGCAATTCTGCTGCACGGGGGAAAGAGGCTCGGCTTCCGGCGGTCGCGGCCGGTCGGCATTGCGCCCGCCGGCGGCAATTGAACATCGGGAAGGGTGGCCGGTGCCGCTTGCCAGAACGCTGTCGGCCTATATCGCGCGCCAGTTTCTCACCTGGTTCTGCGCCCTTTTTGCGGCGATGGCGCTGATCGCGTTTCTGCTCAACTCCATCGAGTTGCTGCGGCGCGGCGCGGCGCGGGCGCCGCTCGGCGTACTGTTCACGATGTCCGCGCTCAAGCTGCCGCAGACGGCGCAGGAAATCCTGCCCTTTGCGATCCTGTTTGGCACGATGCTCGCCTTCTGGCGGCTGACGCGCAGCAACGAACTGGTGGTGGCACGCGCGGCCGGGGTTTCGGTGTGGCAGTTCCTGACCCCGGCGGTGCTCGTCGCGTTTGTGATCGGGCTGCTCTCGGTGACCCTGTTCAACCCGGTCGGCTCGCTGATGGAGACCGCTTACAAGCGGCTCGAACGCAAGGTGCTGCATGAAGGCTCGGCCCAGCTTCTCCTGTCCGGCGCCGGGTTGTGGCTGCGCCAGAGCGATGAGGCCGGCGACCAGATCATCATTCATGCCGATCACGTGACCTCTCTTGACCCGCCCGCCCCCCCAAAAGGGTCCTCAAGAGGGCCAATCTGGCGCATGCGCGGGTGGGCCTTTGGTCCGCGGGATCAACCCGCGAGCGGGAGCCATTTCCGTCTCACCGGTGCGACCTTCTTCTTTTTCAACGACCTGGCGGAGGTGACCTCGCGCATCGATGCGCGCACGGCGCAGCTCAAGGATGGGGCGTGGCTGATCGAGCACGGCACCCGCTGGCTGCCCGAGGGGCCGCCCGAAAGCTTTGCGCGGCTGCGCCTGCCGACCGATCTGACGCGCCGCAACATCGAGGAAAGCTTTGCCTCGCCCGACACGATGTCGTTCTGGCAACTGCCCGGCTTTATCCGCCTGCTGCAACGCTCGGGATTTCCGGCGCAGCGGCACCGCCTGCATTTTGACGTTCTGCTCACCCGCCCGTTTCTCCTGGCCGCGATGGTTCTGGTCGCCGCCACCTTCAGCCTGCGCATGCAGCGGCGCGGCGGCACGACAATGGTGATCATCGGCGGCGTCGCGGCCGGGTTTCTGCTCTATTTTCTCTCCGACGTCATCTTCGCGCTGGGACTTTCGGCCAAGATCCCGGTCACTCTCGCCGCCTGGGCCCCGACCGGGGTCAGCATGATTTTTGGCACCTCGATGCTGCTCCATCTGGAAGACGGCTGATGCGCGGGCGAAGCGGGCGCAGATGGAGGCTGGGCGCGATTTTTGCCGCCCTGGCCATGCTTCTCGCCGCCGCTCCCGCCCTGGCCCAGATCGGCCACGAGGCGCGCCCGCGGGTGCCCAAGAATGCGCCGATCGCCTTCAGCGCCGACGAGATCGAGTACGACGAGGCTCATGCCCTGACCATCGCCCGCGGCCATGTCGAGATTTCCCAGGCCGGCAACGTCCTCCTGGCCGATGTCGTGACCTACAACGAGCGCACCGATACGGTCACGGCCTCCGGGCATGTCAGCCTCCTGTTGCCGGGCGGCGACATCATCTTCACCCAGTACATGGAGTTGCGCGACCGGATGAACGATGCGTTCGCCACCAACGTGCGGATGCTGTTCGCCGACCACTCGCGCCTCGCCGCCAACGCTGTCCGGCGCACCGGCGGCAACGTCACCCAGTTGGCGCGCGCGGTCTATTCTCCTTGCGATCTGTGCGCGCGCGATCCGACCGCACCGCCGGTCTGGGAGATCAAGGCGGGTCGGATCGACCATGACAAAAAGCTCAAGATCATCG
>JBOHMF010000254.1:0-6438 GCA_050730055.1 Allostellaceae bacterium | reverse complement strand
GGCGGGAACTGCGGCCGACCGCAACCTATCGCAAGGTCACCGGCGGGTTCCGCTCCGGCTGGGGCGCCGATCTCTTCGCCGGGATCAGATCCGTCCTCGGTATTGCCGCCCGTCACGGCCTCGACGATTATCAGGCCATCCACCAAACCCTATGCGGCCATTCCATCCTCGATCCGGGTTGAGCAGTTACGGTCTCAATAAACCCACAAGCGCAGAGGGACTTCAAGGTGCAAGGATCTGGAGCAGCCGCGGGTCGTTGCGGACGGTTTGTGAGGGACCTTCCAGCACGAGCCGGCCGCGATCAAGCACATAAGCGTAATCGGCCACCTCCAGCGCCAGTTCGAGGTGCTGCTCGACGATCACGACCGCCATCTCGCGGACCAGTTCCTTCAGCCGGCTGGCGATCTCCTCGATGACGCCGACCCAGACGCCTTCGGTCGGCTCGTCGAGCAGCAGCACGCGCGGCTTCAGGAGCAGCGCCCGCGACATCGCGAGCATTTTCCGCTCGCCTCCGGACAATGTGCCTGCGGCCTGCCCGAGCCGCTGCCCGAGCTTGGGAAACAGCGACAGGACTTCGCCCATCGCCTGATGGCGCCGGCCCAGCCCGCCCACCGCCAGATTGTCGCGAACCGACAGCTTGGCGAACACCGCATGCTCCTGCGGCACATAGCCGAGACCGCGCCGGATGCGCTGTTCCGTGCGCAATCCGACGATGTCGCGCCCCTCCAACCGGACGTGACCAGCCATCGTCGGCAGCTCGCCGATGATCGTCTTGAGCAGGGTCGTCTTGCCGACCCCGTTGCGGCCCAGGACTGCAACCGCTCCGGTCTGCGGCACGCGCAGCCCGACCTCGAACAGGACCTGGCTGCGGCCGTAACCGGCGCACAATTTGCCGACCTCAAGAAGAGGCTGCGCTGAGGCGGCAGGATCAGACACGAGTCAGATAAACCTCCTTGACCTTATCGCTCGCCTGGATGGCCGCGACCGTTCCCGTCTCAAGCACCTTGCCTTGATCCAGCACCGTGAGGACATCGCAGAGATCGCGAATAAAGTCGAGATCATGTTCGACGATGACAATGGCACAACGCTTGGCGAAGGGGCGCAGCAACTCGCCGGTGACGCGGCGTTCCTCAAGGCTCATTCCGGCCGTCGGTTCGTCGAGCAATAACAGCCGGGGTTCGGAGGCGAGAGCCATCGCGATCTCCAGCCATTGCTGCTCGCCGTGCGAGAGTGTCCCCGCGATCGCGTCGGCGCGGCCGGCGAGGCGGAAATCGGTGAGAAGGCCGGCAGCGCGGTCGGCCAACTTGCGCCGGGTGCGCGACAGCACGAGATCGAGAAACCTGTCGTGCGCCTGCAACGCGAGCAGGACATTGTCAAAAACGCTCAGCCCGGGCAGCACGCTGGTGATCTGAAATTTGATGCTGATCCCGGCGCGGGCCCGCGCGTGCGCGGCGGCCCAGGTGATGTCTGCCCCGTCGAAACGGACGCCGCCGGCGCTCGGCAGCTCGGCGCCCGCGATGCACTTGAGCAGAGTGCTCTTGCCGGAACCATTCGGGCCGATCAGCCCGTGGATTTGCTGTCGCTCGACGCTGAGATCGACACCGTCGAGCGCGCAAAGCTTGCCAAATTGCTTGCGGATCGCGGCCGCCTCAAGAAAGGCCATCGCCGCGCCCGGCAAGAAAGGGGGCACGCCGCCGATGCAGCCGCGGGCCGAAATCGCCGACGCGCTCGCGCTCGGACACGACGAGGCTGATCAGCCCCGAGGGGCGCAGCAGGATCACCAGCAGCAGCAAGAGACCCAACAGGATGGGCCATATCTCCGGATATTCCTGGGAGAGGACGTAGCTGAAACCCTCGATGACGACGACACCGAGGATGGGGCCGACCAGCGTGCCGATCCCGCCGAACAGACAGTAGAGAACGATCTGGGTCGACAGAACAACCCCGATCATGCTGGGCCCGACAAAGCCCTGCTGATAGGCATAGAGACCGCCGGCGAGGCCCGCGATCGCCCCTGCCGCGGAGAAGATCACCGCCTTCAGCACCGGAGCGCGATAGCCAAAAAAGCCGATCCGTTCCTCCTGCTCGCGGATCCCGACCAGGGCAAGGCCGAATTGCGAGCGCACCAGCACCCGGCATCCGAGATAGACGAGCACAAAGACGGCGAGGATGAGATAGAAAAACGGGATCGTGGAGAATTCAAAGCTTCCGAGCGAGAGCAGCGGGATCGAGGGGATCCCGTTCTGGCCGCCGAGATAGTACCAGGAACTGACAAGTTGATCGCCGGCGACGGAGGCGGTCAGCGTTCCCAGCGCGACAAAGATCATGCTCGGCGGATGTCGGCCGAGGAGCAGGAAAGCGGCGACGACGGCGGCAAACGCAAAGCCCACGACGAGCGCCACCGGCACGACGACCAGCACCGAGCTGATGGCGAGATCACGGGCCAGCAAGGCCACGGCATAGCCGGCGCCGCCAAAAAAGAAAGCCTGGCCAAAACTCATGATCCCGGCATACCCGAACACCAGATCAAAGCTCAGCGCGAACAGGGCGAGGATCAGAAGGCGAGACGCAAAGTCGGTGAGATAGTTGGGTACGATCGCCGGAACCACAAGAAACCCGACCAGAAAGACCGCCTCG
Organism: Allostellaceae bacterium; assembly: GCA_050730055.1. Taxonomy (GTDB): domain Bacteria; phylum Pseudomonadota; class Alphaproteobacteria; order ATCC43930; family CGMCC-115725; genus AP-15. Next base: position 3,801 of record JBOHMF010000254.1, on the reverse strand, counting down.
ACCCAGGGGATGACGGCCTTGCGCGCGGATGAGGCCTGGATGTTGAGGGAAACGGTGGTCCCGATATCGTCCATTGGGAATTTCCCCCGGTTTGACGCTCCCGAAGCGTGCTCGGTCCCTAACATTGCTTCGGATCGAGAAGCTCTTTGCTGGCTTCGACAATCTCGTAATTGCCGTGTTTGGCGACCGCGATGTACATCTTCATCTTGCAGTGCCGCTTGCCCGGCACCATCGCGGCCGGACCGCCCGGCGCCAGCGTGATCGCCGCGTGATCGAGTTTCGCGACCACCGCATCCTGGTCGAGCTTGCCGGCGCTTTTGACCGCCTCCGCCCACAGCATCATCCCGCGATACATGCCGGTGGCGGCGCTGCCGGCCGCCAGCAGGTACTTGGTGTGGGTGAACATGGCGTCATATTCGGCCTGGATCTTGGCGCTGCCGGGGTCGATCTTGGCGACGGCGCGATAATAGTCGAGACAACTCGCGAGCCCCTCGATTTCGGCCGGGGTATTGAGGCTCAACGCGTTCTCGTCATAGGCGACCTGGCAGAGCCGGCCGCCGCGTTTCAAAAACCCGGCCTCGTAAAGCTGTTTGAAGAACGGTCCGACCCCCGGCGGGATGACGGTCGCAAACACGACGTCGATCTTTTCGGTCATGATCCGGTTGACTGTAGCGCTGTAGTCGATCTGGGCGATCGGGTAATACTCCTCGAATATCACCTCGCCGCCGCCCTTCTCGACCAGCGCGCGCGCGTACTCGTTCAGCACATGGGGCCAGATGTAGTTGGCCGCCGGGAAGGCAAACCGCTTGCCCCCGTGCGTGATCAGCCACGGAATGAGGCGGTCGCATTGCTGCGGCGGTGTCGGCCCGGTGCAGTAGATCAGTTCCTCGCATTCCCCGCCTTCATAGAGCTGCGGGTAGATGTAGAGGGTGTGCCCGCGCGTGACGATCGGGCCCTTGATCGCGTTGCGCATCGAACTGGTGATCCCGCCCAGCACCACATCGACATGGTCGCGCTCGATCAACCGGCGCACATTGGTGACGCCAACGGCCTCGTCTGAGGCTGTATCTTCGACAAACAGTTGGACCGGGCGCCCGATGAGACCGCCCGACTTGTTGATCAGCGAGGCGCACAGTTTGGCGACATTGAGATCGGAAATGCCGGCAAAGCCGAGCGCGCCGGTGAGGTCGGTGGCGATGCCGACCTTGATCGGCGCCGCCGCCCGCGCCCGCGCAGCGGAGGTGATCCAGCCTCCGGCCCCGGCAGCGGCGGCGCCCGCCATTCCGGCCGCGCTGCGGAGAATGCGCCGGCGCGTGAGCGGCACAGCCCTTTCCGGCTTTTCCCACTGTCCGGTCATCGCCGGTCTCCTCCCCATTCCGATTTATCGGCACGCGCTCTTTGGATCGAGCACTACCCGAGATGCTTCCCCGCGCATTGCTGCGGGTCGATGAGGCCTTTGCTTGATTCGATAACCTCGAATTTGCCGTTCTTGGCGACCGCGATGTACATTCTCATTTGGCAATGGTGCTCGCCCGGCGCCATTGCGGCCGGACCGCCCGGCGCCAGTTGGATCTTTGCGATATTGAGCTTCTCGATGACTGCATCCTGATCCAGCTTGCCCGCCGCCTTGACCGCTTCCGCCCACAGCATCATGCCGCGATACATGCCGGTGGCGTTGGTGCCGCCCGTCATCAGGTATTTGGTGCCCGGGAACATGGCTTGATATTCATGGTGGATTTTCGCGCTGCCCGGGTCGATCTTGTCAACGGCCAGATAATAATCGAGACAACTCGTCATCCCTTCGATTTCCTGCGGTGTATTGAGGGTTAAGTCAATCTCGTCGTAATAGACGCAGGACAGGCGGCCGCCGCGCTTCTGAAAGCCCGCCTCATAAAGCTGTTTGAAAAACGGGCCAACTCCTGGCGGGATAATGGTCACAAACACGACGTCGATCTTTTCCGTCATGATGCGGTTGACCGTGGCGCCGTAATCGAGCTGGGCGACCGGGTAATATTCCTCAAACACCACCTCGCCGCCGTCCTTTTCGACCAGCTTGCGCGCGTACTGGTTCAAGACATGCGGCCAGATATAGTTGGCGCCGGGAAAGGCGAAGCGCTTGCCGCCGTGCTGGATCAGCCAGGGGATGAGGCGGTCGCATTGCTGCGGCGGGGTCGGGCCGGTGCAGAAGATCAACTCGTTGCACTCTCCGCCTTCATACAGCGTCGGATAAATGTAAAGGGTATGCCCGCGCTCGACGATCGGACCCTTGATCGCGTTGCGCATCGAACTGGTGATCCCGCCGAGCACGATATCGACATGATCGCGCTCGATCAGCCGGCGTGCTTTGGTGACGCCGATCGCCTCGTTTGTGGCGGTGTCTTCGATAAACAGTTGGACCGGGCGCCCGATCAGACCGCCCGATTCGTTGATCAGATCGGCGCACAGCTTGGCCATATTGGCGCAGGCATTGCCGGCAAAGCCGAGCGCGCCGGTGAGGTCGGTGGCGATGCCGACCTTGATCGGTGCCGCCGCCCAGGATGGCGAGGCCGGGATGATCCAGCTTCCGGCGCCGGCGGCGACGGCTCCGGCCATCCACAGGGCACTATCGAGAAAGCGCCGGCGGCTGATCTGTGCTGCGCTGTCGGGTCGCTCGTCCTGCTCGGTCATTCCCGCGTCTCCTCCCCACCTTGTTGCTTTGTTGCAGCCGCCACGGTGACGCCACCGCTCGCGGCGAGACGCCCTTCACGCTCTTTGCCGCGGGTGCAGGATCCCTGCCGGAAGACCCTTCATCAGCGCCAAGGCAATCAGGTAGACCAGCACGTTCGCGAACACGGGCGAGATGACCCAGGGCAGCGCGGAACCGAGGGTGCCGATCACCCCGGCGCCGACGAGCGAGCCGGTGAGGGTGCCGAGGCCGCCCAGCATGACGGCGAGAAACGCCTGAATCAGAAACCGCAGCCCGAGATCGGCAAAAAGCGAGAAGATCGGCACGACCAGCGCGCCGGCGAGGCCGGCCAGCGCCACGCCAAAGGTGAAGGTCGCCGCATAGACCGCCCCCGTCGAGATGCCGGACGCGCGGGCGAGCGCCGGATTTTCGAGGGATGCGCGAACCCGCAGGCCAAACGATGTCATCGTCAGCAGCACGACACTCACGGCCATGACCAGGATTGCGATCACGATGATGGCGAGGCGCCATTGCGGAAAGGTGATCCCGCCGACGACAAAGGAGCCCGTCAGGGGGGCGGATACATGCTCGTAGAGACCGCCCAGGAGTCCTCGCACCGTCTCCCGGATCACGACCGACAAGGCGTAGGTGCCGAGCATTGCGATCAGTGGTCGCGCATAGAACCACTGGATGACGGTCCGCTCGACCAGCCATCCGATCAGGGCCACGATCAGCGGCGCCAGGGCCATCGCCAATGCCACCGGCAGGCCATGGTGGTGCAGAATATATGTGAAGTATGCGCCCAGCAGAACGAACTCACCGTGCGCGAAATTGAAGATGCCCATCATGCTCGCGATGATCCCCAGCCCGACCACGATCAGCACCATGATCGCGCTGAAGCTGAGGATCTCGAAAGCGGCGTTGACGGCTGTATCCATGACCCGGCAAGTTCGCGTCGCCGGAGCATGAAAGTGCCGGGGGCCGCTGTCAAGCGATGCCGGCTTCCCGTCGCCCGGAAGCGGATTGACAGCCTTGATGCCGGTCTGATCAGATACCCTGCCGGCGGGGATAAGTTGTCCGACAGGGAGGGATGACGTTGTGGCTGTTCAAGTCCCGACACCGGAGCAGTTGCGCGT
>JBOHMF010000253.1:0-6481 GCA_050730055.1 Allostellaceae bacterium | reverse complement strand
CGGCGGCGTTGCCGATCAGCCGCAGCGGGGTCCCGCCGTCGAGCACCGCGACCCGTTCGGCGATGCCGCGCCGGCGCGCCTCGCCCATGATCAGCGAGCGCCAGGGCACCAGTCCATTGTCGAGCGGGTGGGTGACGACGACAAGCCGCCGCGCGCTGCCGCTCCCGGCAAAGGAAGCGACCACCTCGCGCACCGCCTCGCGCGCGTCGGCATAGGGGGAGTGGGCGCGGATCTGGTAATCGGTCGCCAGTTGCAGCGGGAACAGAAAATACGATCCGGCTTCGGCTTCGATGCGCTCCTTCGCCGCCTCGGTGGTCCGATGACGCAGTTTGCGCCGCACCAGGGCGACGCTCCAGCCGGCATATTCGGCAAAGGGATGAAAGATCGCGTGCCGCCGGTAATGCGGGTAGAGCGGCCGCCCCAGCACCTCGGCGACGTTGTAGGCGACATCGAGCGCCGCCATCAGCGGAAATGGCGTGTGATAGCGAGGTTCGAGGTCGGGTTCCGGCAGATGCGCGGCGAGCCTCCTGATCACCGCCGGATCGCGCGGAAAGCGCGAGAAGGTGGACATGCCGTCATATTCGAGCGTCAGCCAGTCGGGCCGCACATAGCCGAGGTCGGTGCAGACCACGGTGATGCCGCGCGCCCGCGCCTCCTCGGCGGCGACAAGGTGATAGGGCCGGCGATCGCCCAGGAAGATCAGATCGGTGACCGCGTGCTTTTCCATCTCGCGGGCGATATAGCCGCGCCAGTCCTCAAGGCGGCCGCGGAAATTGGCGGCCGGCAGATGCCAGAACAGCCGGTCGCCGAGATTGATGTTGATCCGGTGAACGCGATGGCCGCGGGCGATCAGCGTCCGGCCCAGGCGGTCAAAAAAATCGCAAAGCGGCCCCTGGAGGAACAGAAACGAGCGCGGCGCCCCGGATACGCAAGTTTGCGGCTCAAAGGCCTCGGCCGGAGAGATCGGAGGCATCGGTAACCGGCCTCAGGCGGGATCAAATGCCGAGATGCCGGCGCGGGCCTGCCAGCGCTGCCGGGCGAGGCCGGCGGCAGCGAGCAGATCCAGCGATTTCCAGTAAAGCATCGGCTTGCGCAGGGACAACGCGCCGAGCGACCAGGGATCGAGACCGCTCCACGGCAGAAACGGGTTGCGCCGGCCCGACGCCCAGACCTCGACGCGCATCGTCGGGACTGCGCTCGGTCCGCGGGCGTGAAAGCCAAAGGTGTCGGCAACGACAAGCGTGTTGGCCGGAACCGCGATCGCCCGCGGCGGCGGAAAACCGAATGCGGCCAAGGTCTCGGGGTCGATCGCGCGCACCAGGCGCTGTTCGGGCAGATGGCGGCGGCGGCACGCTTCGAGGCTCATCCGCCGCTCCCAGGCAAGGCGCTGCGGCGTCACCCGGTGCGATCCCGGCACATAGAGAAACGGCATCGCGTCGGCTGCGACATCGTTCAGAAACAGCCACGCCTTGACCGTCGGGTGAAAGGTGTCGGTGTGCAGATCGGTCTGCGGGTCGGGCGGGCCGGGCCGGGCATGTGAGAGGATCGTCTGGATGTAGGTCATCGGCGCCGCCGCCGAAGAGCCGACATAGCGCACAAGGCCGCGGTAGAGCGGGGTCGCGAGCAGAGCGCGCGCCGCCGGCACCTGCCGCAACACGGCGGGGTCGAGCGCGATGCGCCGGGTGATCGTGTCGCCTTCGATCATCTCGCGCACCGGCGCGCGCAGCGCGCGGACCTGGGCGAGGAGATCCCGGAAAAGCTCAGGGTCAAGGAAATCCTGTTTGAGGACAAAACCGTCACGCGCAAAGCTCTGCCGATCCTCGGCCGGGATCAGCGGCGCCAGCCGGCGCCGCCGCGCCTCCGCCAGGCGATGGGCGAGCTTGAGGCGCGCGGTGTGCAGACCGTGCTCGTTGAGCCAGGGGTTGCCGATGACCGGGTTGCGGGCAAAGAATTTTTCCTGGCTGAAGACCTGGGCGAGCCAGAACGGCATCAGCACGGCTTGGCGCGCCCGCGAGAGGCGCGCGGGTGCGGTCATCGCCTTGCTTCCCGCGGCAAGTCAAACCGGACCGAGACCGTCGATGTACCCCCGAGCCCGCTTAACCTGCATTCAGACTTCGTCCGCCGCAGGGTGGCTGAATTCAGAAACACCCGGTGATCCCCCCAACCGGCGCTTGTCGCGCACCGGGCGATCACCGGCGCGCTCAAACAGTGTGAGGGGCTAGTCTGGGTCAGCTTGGCGCTGAATGTCGATTCATTTCTGCAACCGGACGTGCCGGGACATTTTTTGCCGCAGCCTTACACCACCTGCGCGGCGCGCAAGGCGGCGATCTCGGACGCGCCATAGCCGAGTTCGCCAAGGATGGTGTCGGTGTCGGCGCCGAGTTCCGGCGGGGGCGTCTCAATGCTGGGGCCGCCATGAGCGAATGTGAAGGCGGCGAGCGGCACCCCAAAGCCGCCCTCGACACCCGGCGCCGAGGCGTGGCGATGGGTGACGCGACGAGAGGCGAAATGCGGATCGGCAATCGCCTCGTCGAGCCGACGCACGCGCGCCGCGGGCACATGGCGCGCCTGGAAGAAGGCTTCCCACTCGTCGGCGGTGCGCGTCTTCATGATCTCGGCGAGGACGGCGGCCTCGCGCTCGCGGTCGCGCTCGCGCTCCTCATTGTCGGTCTTGACCATGTCGGGGCGTTCGAGGGCCAGCCACAGCCGGCGTTGCTGGCGCAAATTGCTGGCGCCGAGGTTGACGAGGCCGTCCCTGGTCTCATAGCTGCTGTTGGTGGCGTGCGGGTTGCGGTTGCCCGCCGGCCGGGGCACGGCGCCAGTGCGCAGGTAGTTGGTCAGGTGCGAACTCATCAGGATCATCGCGACATCGAGCATCGCCAGATCGATGCGCTGGCCGCGGCCGGTGCGCTCGCGCTGAAACAGTGCGCTGGCGAGCGCAAAGGCGCCCATCGTGCCGGTTGCGTAATCGACCGCCGGCGAGCCGAACTTGATCGGGTTGACCTCCGGCGTCCCGGTCGTCGCCATCAGCCCCGAGGTCGCCTGGATCACATGGTCGTAAGCCGTCTGCCAGCCGCGCGGCCCGTCCTGACCAAAGGCCGAGATCGAGCAGTAAATGAGGCGCGGGTTGAGCGCCGCCATCGCCTCATAGCCAAGGCCCAGCGAATCGAGGGCGCCGGGGCGATAATTCTCGACCATGACATCGCTCTTTTCGACCAGCCGCTTCAGGATCGCACACCCGGTCTCGCTTTTCAGATCGAGGGTCAGCGAGCGCTTGTTGGAGGCTTGCGTCAGGTACTGCGTCCCCATGCCGCGGCGGTTGAGGGCGCGATCGCTGCCGCCACCGCGGGTCTGATCGGGGTCGCGGGGGTTCTCGACCTTGATCACTTCGGCGCCAAGCAGGCCAAGCTGATAGGCGGCGAACGGGCCGGCCAGCACGTGGGTCACGTCGATGATGCGAATGCCCTCAAAGGGTCGGGTCATGGTCGCTCTCCTGTCGGCGCGCGCGGCCGGATCGATCGGCGCTTTTCCATCCTAGACCGGCTTCGGCGGCGCTTGCCAGCAAGGCTTCCGCCGCTATAGTCGGCGCAACCGTTGCGATCCTATAGGAGGCGCCGATGCCGTTCCGATCGTCCGCCGCCGTGCGGGTCGCGATCCTCCTTCTCGCGCTCTTTGGCGCGCTTCCGGTGCATGCCGCCGATTTTATCGACGATGCCGAGCGGCGCGTCAGCGTGCCCGACACGATTCTTCGAGTATTGCCGGCAAACCAGGCGGCGGCGGTGCTTGTCTATGTCCTTGCCCCGGACAAGCTCCTTGGCTGGAACCGGCCGATCGCTCCCGCTGCGCGCCGCTTTCTGCCGACCCGGTACGCGCGGCTGCCAATCCTCGGCCGGCTGTTCGGCCCCGATCCGGCGGTGACCGCCCGCGCGGTGGTGCGATGGCGGCCCGATCTCCTCGTTTATTACGGCACCGTCACGCCGCCGCATATCGCCCTTGCCGAGGCGATCCAGCACCGGACCGGAGTGCCGACCATCCTTCTCAACGGCCGGATCGGGCGCAGTTTTGAGGCGTTGTACCGCTTTGGCGCGCTGCTCGGCGAGGCCGCGCGCGGCAATACGCTCGGCCTCTATGCCGAGCACGCGATCGATGCGATTCGCGGCACGCTGCTGATCCAGCCCCCCGCGAGCCGGCCGCTCGTCTATTACGGTCTCGGCTTTGACGGTCTGGTGACGGGTCTCGACCGGGCGGTGATCATGGCCGATATCGATCAGGCGGGTGCGATCAACGTCGCCGGAAGCCTCGGGCTGGTACAATTGACGCGGGTGACACCGGGCGACCTCCGCTTCTGGAACCCTGACTTCATCATCGCACAGCGGCGCAGCTTTTATGACGCGCTCTTGCATCAGCGGCGCTGGCGCGGTCTCGCCGCGGTGCGCGGCAAGAGGATGTTTCTGGAGCCGACCGCCCCGTTCGGATGGATCAGCAACCCGCCCAGCGTCAACCGACTGATCGGTCTCTACTGGCTCTCGTCACTGTTTTATAAGGGTATGGCGCAGCAGGATCTGAGCGCGCTGGTCACCGAGTTCTACCAGACCTTCTACAATGTCAAGCTGACCAATCGGCAGCTTGCCGCGCTGCTGCGCGCCGCTATGCCGCCTGCTCCGCCGGCGCCGGCGCCAACGGCCCCGCTGCCGATGACCCCGACCGCGCCGCCGGCCCGTGTTCCCGGGCTGCCGGCGATTGGCAGCCTGCCCGCGCTTCCCGGCGCTGCGCACCTTCCCGCAGGAATCCCGAACCCCGCCCTCGTCCCGCTGCCAAAGCCGTAACCGATATTGCATATTAATATCGTATATTGATTCTTATTGACTTAGAAATCATGCTAAATAACATCCTCCCCGCGGCTCGCGAGACGCTGCGCGCCGCTGTTTGCCCCTGGGGAGAAGTATCATGGATATCCCTGTCGCTGCGCCGGCCGAACCGCTGCGCGGGACGCGGACTTGCGGACTGGTGCTATTTCTCGGCAGCGGGAGCGAAGAGGCGGCATGGCCGGCGCGCGCGGTCCTGGGCGCGGCCGATGCGGTTCTGCACGACGGCATGGTCGCCGCGCCAAGCCTCGCCGCCGTTCCGCAACGGGTCTTTGTCGAGGCGATCGCCGCCGGTCAGGGCGGCGGTCGCGCAAAGAAGCTTGCCGCCGAGGGCTGGCACGTTGTGCGCCTTGTCGCCGGCGACCCGGCGGGTTCGCCGGCGCTGTTGCGTGAAGCCGAGGAGCTGGTTGCCGCCGGCATCGCGATCCGCTTTTTTGCCGGCCCGCGTGCTCCGGCGGACCCGCTTCCGGTGCCGGTGCCGCAGCCCTTCGCAACCGCGCTCAACGGGCTGGCGGGTTGAGCCGCGCTACTCCGTCGTCTGTTGCGTCGCCGGTTCGGGGCGCCAGCGCAGGGTCGGCTTGCGCGCGGCCAGGGTCTCGTCGAGGCGGCGGCGCGGCGCGAGGCGCGGAGCGGCATGGAAGCGCTCACTCTCGTCGGCGCGGGCGGCTTGCGCCAGCGCTTTCAACACCACGGCAAAGCGGTCGAGCGCTTCCTTGCTCTCGGTCTCGGTCGGCTCGATCAACAGGGCGCCATGGACGACGAGCGGAAAATACATCGTCATCGGGTGATAGCCCTCGTCGATCAGCGCCTTGGCAAAATCGAGCGTGCTGATCCCGGTGTCTTTCAGAAAATGGTCGTCAAACAGCGCCTCGTGCATGCACGGGCCGGGAAAGGCTTGGGTCAGATCATCGGCAACGAGGGCGCGCAGGTAATTGGCATTGAGTACGGCGTCCTCGGCGGCCTGCCGCAGCCCATCGGCGCCGTGGCTCATCATGTAGGCGAGTGCGCGCACAAACATGCTCATCTGCCCGTGAAACGCCTTCAGGCGGCCGAGCGTGCGCGCCGCGGGGCCGGTCTTGCGCTCAAGCAGAGCCAAGCCGTCGGGGCCATGCACCAGCCAAGGCAAGGGTGCGAACGGAGCGAGGCTCTCGGTAAGCCCGACCGGTCCGCTGCCCGGCCCGCCGCCGCCGTGCGGGGTCGAAAAGGTCTTGTGCAGGTTGAGATGGATGCAGTCGATGCCGAGATCGGCCGGCCGCACCCGCCCGACAATCGCGTTGAAATTGGCGCCGTCGCAATAAAAGAACGCGCCCGTCCCATGCACCGCCGCGGCGATCTCCAGGATCTCGTCCTCAAAGAGACCGCAGGTATTGGGGTTGGTCAGCATCAGCGCGGCAACGTCCTCGCCGAGCTTCTCGCGCAGTTGGGCGAGATCGACCCGCCCGCGCACGTTTCCCGGCACCGCCTCGACGGCATAGCCGCAGGCCGCGGCCGTCGCCGGGTTTGTGCCGTGCGCCGATTCCGGCACCAGCACGCGCCGACGCCGCTCGCCGCGCGCTTCAAGCGCGGTGCGGATCGTCATCATGCCGCACAATTCGCCGTGCGCGCCGGCCTTGGGC
>JBOHMF010000252.1:0-6489 GCA_050730055.1 Allostellaceae bacterium | reverse complement strand
GTCCCAGGCAATGTGGGCCGGCGGGTGCAACCCGAGGGTGCGCATCAGCTCGGCTTCGGCTTTTTCCCGATCCGAGGAGACTGGGGCGCGGTCTTCCCGTTCCTGGCCCGATGCTGCCATGGCGCACCTCGTCCCGTGCGAAATCCTGGCGGAAAACGGAGTGGAGCGGCGGCGGTTCCGCGGGTGGCTCATCCCTAGGGGTCGATCAGCACGCCGGGGTTGAGGAGGCCCTGCGGATCGAGCGCGCTCTTGGCCGCCTTGAGCGCTGCGGCAAAAAGGTCGGGGCGCTCCTGGTCGTACCACGGCCGGTGCTCGCGGCCGACGGCGTGATGATGGGTAATCGTGCCGCCCGCGGCGATCAGCGCCGCGCTCGCCGCCTCCTTGATGTGGCGCCATTGCGCCACGAGATCGCCGTGGCGCCCCTGCGCATGAAAGGTGAAATAGGGCGCCGGACCGTCCGGGTAGGCATGGGTGAAACGGCAGGTGACTTGACCGTCGCGCCCGGTGGCCTCGCGGATCGCCGCCGCGGTCGCGCTTTTGACCGTGTCGTGAAAGCTCTCAAAGCGGTCCCAGGTGATCGCCGTCTCAAAGGTATCGACGATCAGACCCCGCGTGACCAGCTTCTCGCGCGCGTAGGGCATGCGGATAAAGGCGGTGCGCCACGCTTCCGCCGCGCCGGCGCGGTGGGCGTCGGCGGCACCCTCGGCTTCGGGCTGTCCGCCGTGGTCGGCGACGCATTCGCGCGCGCGCTTTATCCAAGGCTCGACCGGGTGGTCGCCCGATTCAAAGGCCAGCACCAGGATCGCGACCGAGCCGTCGGCGGCGCCGGTATTGGCCGCCTCTTGCGCATCGAGGATGCGGCAGTTCGAGGGGTAAAGCCCGGCCTGCGCCAACGCCCGGACCGCGCGCACCGCGGCATGGAAATCGGGAAAACGGACGGCGCCGCCGGCGCGAAAGCGCGGCCGGTCCTGAAGGCGCATCCACGCCTCGGTGATGATGCCGAGCGTGCCTTCCGAGCCGATAAAGAGCCGCTCCGGCTGAGGCCCGGCGCCCGAGCCGGGCAGCCGCCGGGTCGCGACGGTCCCTTTTGGCGTGACGACGCGCAGGCTTTCGACAAGATCGTCGATATGCGTGTAAAGCGTCGCAAAATGCCCGCCCGAGCGGGTCGCGATCCACCCGCCGAGGGTCGAATACGCAAAGCTCTGCGGGAAATGGCGCAGGGTCAGGTTGTGCGGGCGCAATTGCGCTTCGAGGGCGGGACCAAAGACTCCGGCCTCGATCCGGGCGGCGCGCGAGGCGCGGTCCACTTCAAGGACCTTGTCGAGATGGCTCAAGTCGAGGCTGACCGCGCCCTTATGCCGCGCCGGATCGATCGCCGGCGCGATCCCGCCGACGACGCTGCTGCCGCCGCCAAAGGGGATCACCGCGGCGCCCGCGCCACCGGCCCAGTCGAGGACCGCGGCGACCTCGGCCTCGCTCTTCGGGCAGGCGACGACATCGGGGGCGTCGCCGTAATCGCCGGCGAGCGCGCGAACATAATCGCAATAGGACTTGCCGTGAGTGTGCAGGGCGCGGTCATAGGTCTCGCGCGAGCAGCAGGCGGCGAGCGCGGCGGGCGGCGCAAGGCGCGGCGGGCGCAGGCGCAATCCGTCGAGCCCGGGCGGCGCGCGCTCGTCAAAACGCTCGCAGGCGAAGCGGCGGCGATAGCGGTCGAGCGTGCGGGCTTCCTCGTCTGCTGTCAGCCCTTCGCCCTCGCGGCCCCAGCCAAACACCTTCAACCGCTTTTCGGCCATGTCGTCCTCCCGCATCGTGCATTCCAGGTTTTGCCGGCCGGAGGCAGATTGCAACGTTTGCCGCTCAGAAGGAAAGCGGGCCGAGGAGCCAGACAAGCCAGAGGGCGAGCGCGAGAAAGGGGCCGAACGGGATGGCGGAGCGCGCCGTAAGCCGCACCCCGGCGAGCCGCAACAGGGCGGCGGCGAGAAGAGCGGAAAGGGCGGCGACGAGGATGACGCTCGGCAATGCGACCGCTCCGACCCAGGCTCCGGCCGCGGCAAAGAGCCTGGCGTCGCCGCCGCCCAGCCCGTCGCCGCCGCGCGTCTTTCTATAGATCCAGGCGACGGCCCGCATGCTCGCATAGCCGAGCGCGGCGCCGAGCGCGCGGGCGAAGAGCGTCTCGGGGGCAAAAAGCGCCGCCGCGGCGAGACCGGCGAGAACGAGCGGCAGGGTCAAGACATCCGGCAGCAGCCAATTCCGGGCATCGATCCAGGCCAGAGCCAACAGCCACCACCCCAGGAGGCAGTCGAGCCACACCGCGGGGCCGCGATCGACGGCGAGGGCGAAGAGAGCGACGGCGAGCGCCGCCAGTTCGACCGCCGGGTAAAACCAGCCGACCGGACGGCCGCAAAAGCGGCAGCGGCCCCTGCCGAGCAGCCAGCTCACGAGCGGCACAAGATCGCGCGGCCCGAGAGGGTGCCCGCAGGTCTCGCAGACCGAGCGGGTCCAGGCGACCGGCCGATTCTCAGGCAGGCGGCGGATCAGCAGACCGAGAAAACTGCCGATAAACGGTGCCGCCGCAACCGCCCCCCAGGCCGCGCCGTCGCCGCGCGCCAGCCGCTCGATCAGGTGTGCGGGGAACACTTGCCGCGGCCGCTCCGGTTGAACGATGATCGCGCGCCGTGCCAGGGGCGCCGGTGCCAACGGATATGTCTTTGTCATGGGTTCCGGGGCAAGCGATTCTGCCGTGGTCGAGAGCGCCGAGACGGCGCTGGAGCGGCTTGGCGCCGCGCTTGTCGAGGACAGCGCGATCGACCAGCGCACCCTCGAACGGGCGCGCCGGGTCTCGGCCGAAACCGGCGGGCGGATCGATCAGATCCTCACCCAGCTCGGAATGGTCAGCGAACGCCTGCTGGCCGAGGCGCTGGCGCGGCTGGTCGGGGCCGCCCTCGTCGCCCCGGCCGATTACCCCGAAGCGCCGCTGTTCGCCGACCGGCTCGGCGCCAAGTTTTTGCGAAAGGCAAGATCCCTCCCGATCGCCGACGACAGCGATTCCGTGACGGTGGCGATGGCCGATCCGCTCGACGGTTTCACCCGTGCGGCGCTCGCCGCGGCACTCGGACGCCCGGTCAGGATCGCGGTCGCGGTGCCGATCGAGCTCGAGGCCGCGTTCAACCGGCTCTACGCCGAGGCGGCGCCGGACGGCGAGATCGCCGCACTCTTTGATTCGGCGCTCAGCGGAGCCGAACCGATCGCGGAGGACGCCGAGCGGCTCAAGGATCTCGCCAGCGAGGCGCCGGTCATCCGCCTTGTCAACCAGTTGATCGCGCGCGCCGTCGAGACCCACGCCTCGGACATCCACCTGGAGCCGTTTCCCGACCGGCTGCGGGTGCGCTACCGCTATGACGGCGTTCTGCACGAGGTCGAACCGCCGCCGCCGCGCCTCACCGCGGCGGTCATCTCGCGTCTCAAGATCATGTCCCGCCTCGACATCGCCGAGCGCCGGCTGCCGCAGGACGGGCGCATCATGCTGACCGTGCGCGGGCACGAGATCGATTTTCGCGTCTCGACCGTGCCGTCCCTCCATGGCGAGACGGTGGTGCTGCGCGTCCTCGACCGCACCGCGGTCGAATTCGACTTTGAAAAGCTGGGGCTGCCCGCCGACATCCGGCCGGGGATCGAGCGCGCGCTCGAACTGCCCAACGGGATGATGCTGGTGACGGGTCCGACCGGCAGCGGCAAGACAACGACGCTCTACACCGGGCTTTTGAAGCTCAACACCGCCGCGCGCAAGATCGTCACCGTCGAAGACCCGATCGAATACCAGCTCGACGGGATCAACCAGATCCAGGTAAAGCCGCAGATCGGCCTCAACTTTGCGAGCCTCCTGCGCTCGATCCTGCGGCAGGACCCCGATGTCATCATGATCGGTGAGATCCGCGATCTGGAGACCGCCGAGATCGCGGTGCAGGCGGCGCTGACCGGCCATCTCGTGCTCTCGACCTTGCACACCAACTCGGCCGCCGCCACCGTCACCCGGCTGCGCGACATGGGCCTCGAAGACTATCTCCTGGCGGCGACATTGAAGGCGGTGCTGGCGCAGCGGCTGGTGCGGCGGCTGTGCCCCGAGTGCAAGGAGGTGGCGCCGGCGCCGCCGGCGCTCGTCGAGCGCTTTGCCCTTGATCGGCTCGCGCCGGAGCGGCCGATCCTCTTGCATCACGCGGTCGGCTGTCCGGGTTGCCGCGGCACCGGCTACCGCGGCCGGCGGGCGATCGCCGAACTCCTGGTGCCGGGGCGGGGGATCGATCGCCTCTTGTTTGAGCGCGCCGACGAGGTGGCGATCGAAAAGGCCGCGATCGCCGACGGGATGCGGCCGATCTTTGACAGCGGCCTTCTCGCTGTCCTCGACGGTGACACCACGATCGAAGAGGTCGTGCGCTGCATCAAGAGCGAGGCGTGAGAAAATGGCGCGCGACGATCCCGCCGCTCGCGATCTTTCCGATGCCGATGCTCGCGCCCTCGGTCCCGGCGCGGCACATTACACGGCCTTTGTCGGGCCGCCCGACGAATACGATCTGATGGGCGCCACGCAGTTCCGGCTGCTGACCGCCTTGGGGCTGCGCGACCACCACCGCCTGCTCGATTTCGGCTGCGGTTCGCTGCGCGCCGGGGTCCATTTCATCCGCTATCTGGAGCCGGGCAATTACATCGGCGTCGATGTCAACCAGTCCTTGCTCGACGCCGGGTATGATGTCGAACTGGCGAGCGCCGGCCTGCAAGCGCGCATGCCGCGCGCAAACCTGGTGCGCCTTGGGGAGTTCGAGTTTCACCGGCTTGCCCGCCAATTCGATTGTGCCTTGGCGCTGTCGCTGTTCACGCATCTCCCGTTCAATCACATCAGGCTGTGCCTGACGCGGCTGGCGGAGGCGATAAAGCCGGGCGGCGTCTTTTTTGCGACCTGTTTTCAGGTTCCCGAGGAGGCGCCGCTGTCGGAACCCTATGCCCACCCGGCAGGCGGCATAACCACGCATTCGGCCACCGACCCCTATCATTATCGGCTCATCGATATGGTTTATGCGGTTCGGAACCTGCCGTGGGAGATCAGGATCGCGAGCGGCTTCGCGCACCCGCGCAGCCAGCAGATGCTGGCCTTTCATCGAATCCAATAATCGACTTCACTCTGCATCGCGTAAAGTGCAAACCAGGGATCGCATTCCTCAGTCACTCTGTATCGTAATAAATTCAACAAGATATAATGGATTATTAGCAAATTTCGTGAAATAAAGCCGCTCTGGCGATGGGGTATCTCTCAATGAGAAGATTCTTCTATGCTTTGGGCGTGCTCGCCCTGGTGGTCATCGTGGTGGCGGGCGTCGGCGTCGGCGTGGCCTTTTACAAGGGGAGCAGGCTCGATGCCGAGAGCCGGGCCTTTGTAGACGGTGCGGTGCCTGCCATCACTGCCCACTGGAATAAGGAACAACTTCGCAAACGTGCCAGTCCACAGTTGCTCCAAAGCCTGAAACCTGGACAACTAACGGCACTCTTCGCAATGTTCTCCCGCCTTGGTCCGCTCATTGAATACGAAGGGGCCAAAGGCCAGGCGCGGATGTTTTATAAGATTGGATCTGGCGGGACTGTTTCTGCATCTTACGTGGCAAAGGCGCGTTACCGGAACGGCTCTGCCGCGATCAAAATCCTGCTTATTGAACAGGGTAGAGATTGGCTGATCCAAGGCTTTCATATTGATCTTCCGCCGAGCCTCTATACCGGCAGGGGCGCGTGACCCGTTCAACCCGCCGTGGCATTGACCGAAATCGAGCCGAAGTTTAGCTTCGCGCGGGGACATGAAGCTTTCCTGGGGCAGGCGGCCGTTCTGCCCCGGAGCCGGCGATGAGAAGTTAACATGGCAGCGTTCCGCTGGGCGGCGATCGAGGGCGGCGGCGAGGTCATGCGCGGCGTCATGGAGGCGCCCGACCGCGCCGCCGTCGTCGAGCGCTTGCAGCGCCAGGGGCGGATCGTCCTGCGCGCCGATCCGGCCGAGGGGCGGCGCGGTCTTGCCGACCTGCTGTCGCTGGATCTCGGCGCCGCGCGTCCGCTCGACAAGACGGCGCTTGGCGAGGTCACGCGCGAACTCGCGATCATGCTGGCGGCGGGGCAGGATCTCGACCGCGCGTTGCGCTTTGTCGCCGAGAATACGCGGAGCGCGCGCGCCCGCGCGATCCTCGGCGGCGTGCGCGACAAGGTGCGCGCCGGCAGTTCGCTGGCGGCGGCTCTGGCGCAGGAACCAAAAAGTTTTTCCAAGCTCTATGTCGGTCTGGTGCGGGCCGGCGAGGCGGGCGGGACCTTGCCGGTGACGCTCGACCGCCTCGCCGCGCTCCTCGAACGCGAGCGCAGCCTCGGGGCCAGCCTGCGCGCGGCGCTGGTCTATCCCGCCTTGCTGGTGGTCGCCGCTGTCGGCTCGATCATGCTGCTGCTCGGCTATGTGCTGCCGCAATT
>JBOHMF010000251.1:0-6494 GCA_050730055.1 Allostellaceae bacterium | reverse complement strand
TTCGCCGGCAGCGGGACGTAGTCTATCGCCCGCGCGATCGGCTGCGCCGCGGTGACCAGCCATCGCATCACCCGCGCCAGCTCCTTGCCGCGCGCCGGATCGGCCGGCTTCCGATAGAGCAGAACCCAGGAATAGCCGCTGATCGGATAGCACTCGGCGCAGCCGGTATCGACGATCGAGAAGTCGGTGGCGGAGACAGCGGGCCTGGTCGCGGCGGCGGCGGCCACCGTCGCGACCGTCGGATAAAGAAAGCGGCCGGCCCGGTTTTGCAGCCGGGCGTAGGGCATGGCGTTTTCGAGGAGATAGGCGAGCTCGACATAGCCGATCGCGCCCGCGGTCTGGCGCACCAGCCCGGCGACGCCCGCGTTGCCCTTGCCGCCGATGCTGCTTGGCGCCGGCCAGGCGACAATCTTGCCGACGCCGACCTTCTCCTTCCATTCGGCCGATACGCGGCTCAGAAAGTCGGTAAAGATGTATGTGGTTCCCGAGCCATCGGAGCGATGGACCACGGTGATCGCCAGATCGGGCAGCGCGACGCCGGGGTTGAGTGCGGCGATCGCGGGATCGTTCCACCGCGTGATCCGGCCGAGATAGATCGCGGCGACGACCTGCCGCGTCAGACGCAGACCTTTTTTGACACCCGGCAGATTGTAGGCGATGCCCGCGCCGCCCAATGTCACCGGGACCTGCAACACCGGGGCTCCGGCGCGGTCCAATTCCTCGGTGTTCATCGGAACGTCGCTGGCGCCAAAATCGACGGTCTTTGCGATCAATTGCCGGATGCCGCCGCCGCTGCCGATCGGCTGATAATTGACCGTCACCTCCGGGTTCTGCTCGTGATAGGTGTAGAAGGCACGCGAAAAGAATGGATAGTCAAAGGTCGAACCGGCGCCGGTAAACTGGGTCGCGGCGGCCGGGGCCGCGGCGGCGAGAGCGAGCAGCATGAGGCCAAAAGCGCACGCCCCGATAGTCTCGACAAACCGTCGTGCCATATCTCTGTCCGCATCCGATGCAGGACTCCGCTTCATAGCTGCCCGACGAGACGCTTTGATGACGGTTTTGTTGCGCGCGCGTGACAGCCGCAGGACCGCGCGTCAGCCGGCGCGATGGGGGCGCAGCAGGACGGTGAACACCGAGCCGACACCGGGAGTACTGTCGATTTCCAGAAAACCGCGATGGCGGTTGAGGATGTGCTTGACGATGGCGAGGCCGAGGCCGGTGCCGCCGAGCGCGCGCGAGCGGGCGGGATCGACGCGGTAAAAGCGCTCGGTCAGGCGCGGCCAGTGCGCACGGGCGATCCCTTCGCCATCGTCCCGGACCGCGACCGCGACAAGCGGTACGATGCCTTCCGCTGCCGGCCGTGTGGCGGTCCCGGCCGCGAGCGTGACCGTGCTGCCGGCGCGGCCGTATTTGAGCGCGTTGTCGAGCAGGTTCTGAAACACCTGCACGAGTTCTTCGCGCTCGCCGATCACCTCGGGAAGATCGGGCGGGAGGCGCAGCACAATGCGCATGTCCCGCGCGCCGGCGCGCAATTCGAGCGCATCGGCGATCTCGCGCAACAGCGGCGCCAGCGCCACCCAGCCCTGCGGCGGCACATGCTCGTTGAGTTCGACCCGCGACAGCGCCAGGAGATCATCAACGAGCCGCGTCATGCGCGCCGCCTGCTGCTGCATGATCGCGAGAAACCGCTCGCGGGCTTCGGGGTCGTCGCGCGCCGGCCCGCGCAGGGTCTCGACAAAGCCGGCAAGAGCGGCGAGCGGAGTGCGCAGCTCGTGGCTGGCATTGGCGATGAAATCGCTGCGCAGCCGCTCGGTCTGCCGTGTTCCGGTGATGTCGTGGAGAACGAGCGCGGCGGCCACGCCATCGGGCGCATCGGGTGCAATCCGCGCAAGCCGGGCGCGCAACTCGCGCGCCGCCGGCACCGTGAGGGCAAGATCGACGACACGGCTCTCGGCCCCGCGCAACACCGCGTCGGCGGCGGCCAGGACGGCAGGGTCGCGCAGCGCGATGGCAAGATCGCGGGTCTCGGCCAGGGGGCCAAGGAGAGTCCGCGCCGCACGGTTGGCGCGGACGATCCGGCGCCGCTCGTCGAGCACGATGAGCGGGTCGGGGAGCGCGGCGAGGATTGCCTCGGTCGCCGCGAGCTGCCGGCGCGCACCTTGCAGTTGGGTTTGCCGCACCCGCGCCAGACGCAGGATCTCGCGCGCACCGACGCCGAGACCGGCGCCACGCCATGCCGGCCGCTCGCGCGCCCCCTCGCGCGCGCCAGTGTCGGCAAGCGCCTGCTCGGCCGCGGCAAGCATCGCGAGCGCGTCGCCGAGGCGGACGAGGACGACAACGGCCGCCGCCACGACCGCGGCGGCGGCGACAACCGCCGCCGCCGGCGGCAGTTTTCCCCACAGGGCGAGAACCGCGAGAAGGGCGAGGCTCGGCAGCGCCGCGCAGAGGACGCCCAACGCAGCGCGTCCACGCAACGGCCCGCTCCCGGCCGGCGGCGGCACCGCCGCGGGGGTCCGGCTCAGCCGATCGCGTCGTGCGCCGAGAGAGCCGCGAGATTGACGAGATCGGAGACCGTCGCCCCCATGCTGACGATCTGCACCGGGCGCGACAGACCGATCAGCAGCGGTCCGACCACGGTCCCGCCCCCCAGTTGCGGCAGCAGCTTGGCCGCGATGTTGGCGCTGTGCAATTCGGGCATGATCAGGATGTTGGCCGGGCCGCCAAGCCGGCAGAACGGGTAAAGCTGGCGCATCAGCCGCTGATCGAGCGCGACATCGGCACTCATCTCGCCATCATATTCAAAATCGACACCGCGCCGATCCAGGAGCGCCACGGCTTCGCGCACGCGCTCGGCATCCCTGCCCGCCGGGTTGCCAAAGTTGGAGTAGGACAGCAGCGCGACGCGCGGCGCGAGGCCGAACTGCTGCGCTTTCGCCGCCGCCTGCACCGCGATCTCGGCGAGCTGCACCGAACTCGGCACCTCGTGGACCAGCGTGTCGGCGAGCAGCACCGTGCGCTCGCGGGCGAGCAGCAGGGTGAGGCCAAACATCACCGAACCCGGATCGACCGCGATCACCGACGAGATCGCTTCCAGCACATCAAAGGAATTGCGCGTCAGCCCGGTCACCATCGCGTCGGCGTCGCCGCAGGCGACCATGCAGGCGGCAAAGACATTGCGGTCCTGGTTCACCAGGCGCTGGCAGTCGCGGTACAGCATCCCCTGGCGCTGGCAGCGCTCGTAAAGGTAATCGGTATAGCGCTTGTTGTGCGTTGACAGCCGCGCGTTGTGGATTTCGAGACCGGCGTGATCACTGAGACCAGTCGCCGCCATTGTCGTCTGAATGCGCTCCTCGCGTCCCACCAGAACGGGCGTGCCGTAGCCGCTGCCGGCATAGAGCAGCGCGGCGCGGATCGTCTTTTCCTCCTCGCCCTCGGCAAAGACGACGCGCTTTGGATAGGCGCGCACCCGCTCAAAGATCAGTTCGAGACCGGCCGCGGTCGGGTCGAGACGGCCGCGCAGGCTGCGCTGGTACGCCCCCATGTCGAGGATCGGCTTGCGCGCCACGCCCGAATCCATCGCCGCCCTGGCCACCGCCGCAGGCACCGCCCAGATGAGCCGCGGATCAAACGGCGCCGGGATGATGTAATCGGAGCCATAGGTCAGCCGCTCGCCGGAATAGGCGGCGGCGACCTCGTCCGGCACGTCCTCGCGCGCGAGGCTCGCCAGCGCTTCGGCGGCGGCGATCTTCATCGCGTCGTTGATGGTCGAGGCGTGCACGTCGAGCGCCCCGCGGAAAATGTAGGGGAAACCGAGCACATTGTTGACCTGGTTCGGATAATCCGAGCGCCCGGTGGCGATGATCGCATCCGGACGGACCGCGCGCACCGCTTCCGGGGTGATCTCGGGATCGGGGTTGGCCATGGCAAAGACGATCGGCTTTTGCGCCATCGAACGCACCATCGCCTCAGTGACCGCGCCCTTGGCCGACAATCCGAAAAACACGTCGGCCCCTTCGAGTGCCTCGGCCAAGGTGCGCGCTCGCGTCTCGACCGCGTGCGCCGATTTCCACTGGTTCATCCCCTCGGTCCGGCCGTGGTAGACGACCCCGCGGGTGTCGCACAGGATGACGTTCCCCGCGGGCAGCCCCATCCCCTTCAACAGCTCGACGCAGGCGATCCCGGCGGCGCCGGCGCCGTTGACGACCATGCGGATCTCCGCGATCCCGCGCCCGGTCAGGTGCAGCGCGTTGATCAGCCCGGCCGCGGCGATGATCGCGGTGCCGTGCTGGTCGTCGTGAAAGACCGGGATGTCGAGGAGTTCGCGTAACCGCTCCTCGATGACAAAGCATTCCGGCGCCTTGATGTCTTCGAGGTTGATGCCGCCAAAAGCCGGGTGCAGGTAGCGCACGCAATTGACAAAGGCATCGATATCACGGGTGTCGATTTCGAGATCGATCCCGTCGATATCGGCAAAGCGCTTGAACAGGGCCACCTTGCCTTCCATGACGGGCTTGGCCGCGAGCGCCCCGAGATCGCCGAGCCCCAGGACAGCGGTGCCGTTTGAGATCACCGCGACAAAATTGCCCTTTGAGGTGTAGTCATAGGCGGCGCCGGGCTGCTTCTGGATTCGCAGACACGGGAAGGCCACTCCCGGCGAGTAGGCCAATGAAAGATCGCGCTGCGTCATCAGAGGCTTGGTCGGGGCGATCGAAAGCTTTCCGGGACGGCCGTTCTTGTGAAACTGGAGGGCTTCGTCCTCGGTGGCGCGGCTGGTTCCGGTATCCATGGCGGCGGAATGCTCCTCGGGGCGCGCGGGCGCCCGCGTTTCCTCGGCGCCAGTGTAGAAGCCGCGCGCCGGGCCGTCAAAGCTGCCCGCCAAGCGCTTGCCGCGATGGCGCGGACGTTGACAGCCGGGTGTCCTGACCTATAGTGCGCGCCGCGCGGATCGGGAGGGCCGGTCCGCACCCTCTTCTTGCGCTGCGACAATTGCACCGCGGCGCCGGCGGACGATATCGGCAGGTGTCATGTTTGCAGTGATCCGCACCGGCGGCAAGCAGTACCGGGTCGCCCAGGACGACGTGCTCACGGTCGAGAAACTGGCCGGCGAACCCGGCGCCGCGATCGAACTCGGCGAGGTGCTGATGATCGGCGAAGGGGCCGAGGTCAGGACCGGTGCGCCGCTCCTCGCCGGCGCCTCGGTCGCCGCCACGATCCTTGCCCAGCAGCGCGGCGCAAAGATCATCGTGTTCAAGAAAAAGCGGCGCAAGAACTACCGGCGCAAAAAGGGCCACCGGCAATACGAGACGGTGCTGCGCATCACCGGCATCACCGCCGCCGGCATGACCGCGGCACCCGAGGAGACAGCGCAGGAGAGCGCGGCCACGGCGGCGCCGGAGGAGAGCGCGCCGGCCGCACCTGCGGAGATATCGCCAGGGACAACGCAGGAAGGATCGACCGATGGCGCATAAGAAAGCGGGCGGCTCCTCGCGCAACGGTCGCGACAGTGCCGGCCGGCGGCTCGGCGTCAAGAAGTTTGGCGGCGAGATTGTCCTGCCCGGCAATATCATCGTGCGCCAGCGCGGCACCAAGTTTCATCCCGGCAGCAATGTCGGCATGGGCCGCGACCACACCCTCTTTGCCACGGTCAAGGGCGCGGTCAAGTTTCATACCGGCCTTGCCGGCCGCAGCTTTATCTCGGTCGTCCCGGCCCCTTCGGTCGTTCCGACGCCGGGCGAAGCCGCCGAGTAGCCGTTCCCCAAACCCGAAGCTCAATCGCAACATGCGCATATATCCTAGTCTGAAATATCAATAACTTGTCGTCATGGCCGGGCTTGACCCGGCCATCCACGCAGCACCACCTCGGAGAATACTTGATTTGCAGATCGACGTGGATGCCCGAACAAGTCCGGGCATGACGATTGCAAATAATCGATCCGTAACAGCAATGGGCGATGAAATTTCTCGACCAGTGCAAGATCTATCTGAAGAGCGGTGACGGCGGCGCCGGCGCCGCGAGCTTTCGCCATGAGAAGTTCATCGAGTTTGGCGGTCCCGACGGGGGCGACGGCGGCAAGGGCGGCGACATCGTCTTTCTCGCCGCCGACAACCTGAACACCCTGATCGACTACCGCTATCGCCAGCATTTCCGGGCACAGAACGGCAGAAGCGGCGGCGGGCGCGAGCGCACCGGTGCCGGCGGCGCCGATCTGGTGCTGAAAGTCCCGGCCGGGACCCAGATCCTCGACGAGGACAATCGGCAACTTCTGGCCGATCTTGTCCGTCCCGGCGAGCGGCTGATTTTTCTCAAAGGCGGCGACGGGGGATTTGGCAACATCCATTACAAATCATCGACCAACCGCGCGCCGCGCCGCGCCGATCCCGGCTGGCCCGGGCGCGAGGCATGGGTCTGGTTGCGCCTCAAGCTGATCGCCGATATCGGCCTCGTGGGACTGCCCAATGCCGGCAAATCGACCTTTCTCGCCGCGGTGTCCGAG
>JBOHMF010000250.1:0-6506 GCA_050730055.1 Allostellaceae bacterium | reverse complement strand
GTTCTGGCCCAGGCGATCGTGCGCGAGGGAGCGCGGGCGGTGGCCGCCGGGATGAACCCGATGGACCTGAAGCGCGGTGTCGATCTCGCCGTCGAGGCGGCCGTCGCGGACATCAAAAAGCGCTCCAAAAAGATTTCGACCAGCGAGGAGATCGCCCAGGTCGGCACGATCTCGGCCAATGGCGAGCGCGAGATCGGCGACATGATCGCCCAGGCGATGCAAAAGGTCGGCAACGAGGGCGTCATCACCGTCGAGGAAGCGAAAAGCCTCGCCACCGAACTCGATATCGTCGAGGGGATGCAATTCGACCGCGGTTATGTCAGTCCCTATTTTGTGACAAACGCGGAGAAGATGATCGCCGAACTCGACGACCCTTACATCCTCCTGAACGAGAAAAAGCTGTCGAGCCTGCAACCGATGCTGCCGCTGCTGGAACAGGTGGTGCAGTCGGGCCGGCCGCTCCTCATCGTCGCCGAGGATGTCGAGGGCGAGGCGCTGGCCACGCTTGTCGTCAACAAGCTGCGCGGCGGCTTGAAGGTGGCCGCGGTCAAGGCGCCGGGGTTTGGCGACCGGCGCAAGGCGATGCTCGAAGACATCGCGATCCTGACCGGCGGTCAGGTGATCAGCGAGGATCTCGGGATCAAGCTGGAGAGCGTCTCGCTCGACATGCTGGGGCAGACAAAGCGCGTGCGCGTCGAGAAGGAGAACACGACCCTGATCGACGGCGCCGGGCAGAAGGACGACATCCAGGGCCGGTGCACGCAGATCCGCCAGCAGATCGAGGAGACGACCTCGGACTACGACCGCGAGAAGTTGCAGGAGCGCCTGGCCAAGCTGGCGGGCGGGGTTGCGGTGATCCGGGTTGGCGGTTCGACCGAGATCGAGGTCAAGGAGCGCAAGGACCGCGTCGATGACGCGATGCACGCGACCCGCGCCGCGGTCGAGGAAGGCGTTGTCGCCGGCGGCGGTGCGGCCCTGCTTTATGCGGCGCGCGCCCTCGAACAGGTGAAGCCGGCCAACAACGATCAGAAGGTCGGCATCGACATCGTCAAGCGCGCCCTGCAGATGCCGGCCCGGCAGATTGCCGAGAATTCCGGCACCGACGGCTCGATCGTCGTCGGCAAGCTGCTCGACAGCAGCGACGCCAATTTTGGCTATGATGCGCAGAAGGGCGAGTTCACCGACATGATCCGGGCCGGCATCATCGATCCGACCAAGGTCGTGCGGCACGCTCTGCAAGACGCCGCCTCGGTCGCCGGTCTTCTGATCACCACCGAGGCGATGGTCGCCGAGAAGCCCGAGCCGAAACCCGCCATGCCGGCGATGCCTCCCGGCGGCGGCATGGACTTCTAAAACCGCGCCCCAAACAGCGGTCGATACAACCGCCCGTCCGCCCCGTGCGGACGGGCGGTTTTGTTTTGCCCGGGCAATGGCGCCGGTGCGGCCCGAGAGCGTTGCATTTTCCGCCTCCCGGTCAACTGCAAATTCACGATTCCCCGGCAGGCTTTGGATGGCCGCCGATCGAATGGAGGCTGTGCAGGAAGCGCGCAAATCTTTTGAATTGCTTGCGTTTTGATGGAAATTCGGGTACCCTGCCTCGGGTTGGAACCTTGATAGCGGATCGTTCACCGTGGTCTGGCTTGCTGCGCCGCAGCAGCGGTCTTGGCGGCCAGAGGCAAGGCTGAAGTGTCGATGGTTCCGATTCGGTTTGTCGCGGCATCAGGATGAAATGGACATGGCTATGCTGGGAAGCGCAAGAAAATTTCTGTGGACCGGCGCAACGATGCTCCCGATACTGTTGATCGGAGCTTCGGCTTTGGGTTATGGCGACACGAATCAAACCGTAATTATGAACAATAATACCGGTCAGGAAGTTCAATTCGAGTTCACTGACGACAATCAGCGCAGCATCGTCTGGCCTGGCAACAACAAGGCCTACAATCTGCTCCCGCATTCGCAGAGCCGGCGCTTGCTCAACTGCTACCGCGGACAACACATCTGTTACGGGGCCTGGGTGCGTGGAGACTTTAAACAATATTGGGGAGCTGGAAACAACGACAGACAACACTGCACCAACTGCTGTTTCCGCTGTGTCGGCGATACCGTCAGATACAATCTGAACGAGTAGTGTTGCTGTCGTCTCACCTTTTCTGCGGCGAAGCGGAGAGAAGGGGAAACCGAGCCGATTGTCTCGCCGGGCATCCTCCGATAACCTCGGCCCTGGTCAAGAGCGCAACCGGGAGGCACCGCATGTCCGAAACGGTGGGGACGGGCGATTTCAGATATCGCGTCATCGAAAACTGGGCGAAGCTGCCGGACGGCTGGTCGTTCAAGGAGGTCGCCGCGGTCGGCACCGACAAGAACGACAACGTTTATGCCTTCAGCCGCGGCGAGCACCCGATCATGGTGTTTGACCGCGACGGCAGTTTTCTGCGCTCCTGGGGCGAGGGGTTGTGGCCGCGCGCGCACGGTCTGCACATGGGACCGGACGACAGCGTCTATCTGACCGACGACGGCGCCCACTGCGTGCGCAAGTGTTCGCTCGACGGCAGGATCCTGATGGAGATCGGCATCCCCGGCAAGCCGACGCCCTATATGGGCGGCGAGCCGTTTCATCGCTGCACCCATACGGCCCTTTCGCCGAAAGGCGAAATTTACGTCTCCGACGGCTACGGCAACGCCCGCGTCCACAAGTTTGCGCCCGACGGCAAGCTCCTGTTGTCGTGGGGCGAATCCGGCAGCGGCCCAGGTGAATTCAACATTGTCCATAACATCACTGCCGATGCCGACGGCTGGGTCTATGTCGCCGACCGCGAGAACCATCGCGTCCAGGTATTTGACGGCAACGGCCGGTACGAGACGCAATGGAACAACCTGCACCGTCCATGCGGGCTTTACATGCCCTATGAGAAGCAGCCGCTGTGCTATATCGGCGAACTCGGTCCGGGGATGGCGGTCAACCGCGATGCCCCGAACCTCGGGCCGCGGCTCAGCATCTGCGACTCCAAGGGCCGGGTGCTGACCCGCATCGGCGATGCCCACGCCGGGCTTGCCTCGACGCAGTTTCTGGCGCCGCACGGGATGTGCGTCGATTCCCGCGGCGACATCTATGTCGGCGAGGTGTCGTGGACCTTGTGGCCGCAGATCTATGACGACACGCCGCGTCCCGCCAATCTGCGCACGCTGCGCAAGCTCGAACGGGTGCGCTAGGCCGGCGCCGGGGGAGCGGCGGCGCCATGGACCGGCTTGGTGAGGCGCTGGCGCGGCTTGAAGAGGCGGTGACGCGGCTCGAAGCCGCCCTCGCCGGGGCGCCCGCTCTGTCGGGAGAGGAGCGGCGCGAACTCGCTGGCGAGATCGGCCGGCACGTCGATGCCGCCCTCGCCCGTATCGGCGAAGCCCTCGGGGCGCACGCTCAGGGCGGAGGGGAGTGAATGGCCGAGATTTCCGTCACCATAAACGGCCGCGCCTTTGCCCTCTCGTGCGAGGATGGGCAGGAGAACCGCACCCGCCGGCTCGCCCAGTACATCGATGCGCGGGTGCGCGACTTTGTCAAAAATCTCGGCCAGGTCGGCGAGATGCGGCTGCTGTTGATGGCCACCCTCGTCATTACCGATGAACTGGCCGAGGCGAACCAGGCCCTGGTCGAGGAGCGCCGGCAGGTGCGGGCCGAGGCCGAGGCGGCAGCCGTGACGGCGGCGGCGCGCATCGAGGCGCTCGGCGCGCGCATCGCCGCCCTTGCGGCGCGGCTCGAAGCGGCCTAGCTTTGTCCCTGGGCGGGGCTGCGCGGCGCGTCAGGCCGCTTGTTGCCCCGGGGCCGATATCGACCTCTTGGGAGCTGTCTCTGTCGGAGTCGTGGCTTCGGCATACGGCGCCCACCTGCTGCGGCGGGCCACGGAGGAGTTGCCGGCCAACGGCCACCGCGGCTCCGCCCTTTTCCCGCTGCCCGGCCGGCGCCCCGCCCAAGCGGCGGCAAGGAGGCGCTTGGTGAGATTCCTGTTGTGCGGCGATGTCATGGGGCGCGCGGGGCGCGCCGCGGTGCTGGCCGAGGTGCCGCGCCTCAAGCACGAACTCAGCCTCGACTTTGTCGTCGTCAACGCCGAGAACGCGGCCGGCGGCTTTGGCCTGACCGAGCGCCTGTGCGGCGAATTCTACGAGTGCGGCGTCGATGTGCTGACGACCGGCAACCATGTCTGGGATCAGCGCGAGCTGATCTCCTATATCGCGCGCGATCCGCGGGTGTTGCGCCCGGCCAATTTTCCGCCCGGGACACCCGGCGCCGGGTCGTGTCTGGTGCGCGATGCGAGGGGGCGCGGCCTTCTCGTCGTCAATCTGATGGGGCGGCTCTTTATGGAGGCGCTCGACGATCCGTTCGCCCGGCTCGATGCGATCCTCGCGGAGCATCGGCTCGGCGGGGAGGCGGCGGCGATCCTCGTCGATTTTCACGCCGAGGCGTCGAGCGAGAAGATGGCGCTCGCCCATCATGCCGACGGGCGCGTCTCGGCGGTGTTGGGCACCCATACCCACGTGCCCACCGCCGACGCGCAGATCCTGCCGGGCGGCACCGCCTATCTGACCGACGCCGGGATGTGCGGCGATTATGATTCGGTGATCGGCTTGCAGAAGGGGCCGGCCGTGCGCCGCTTTGTGACCCGGATGCCGGGCGAAAAGCGGCCCGAGGTCGCCGATGGCGCGGCCACCCTGTGCGCGGTCTTTGTCGAGACCGATGCGGCGACGGGTCTCGCCCGCCGCATCGCGCCGGTGCGAATCGGCGGCCGTCTCGAACCGCGCGAACCGCCGTGCTGAGGGGCGGCAAAATCCGTCCCGTGGCCCGCGCCCGGGCGGAGCGGGGGTGCCGCAATCCTGCCATATTCGATTGTTAGCCCGCACCGCGAGCCGCTGCTGCGCGAAGCCGAAAGGACCCGTCCGGGAGAGCGATGGCTGGCCATTCGCAATTCAAGAACATCATGTATCGCAAGGGTGCGCAGGACAAGAAGCGCGCCAAGGTGTTCACCAAGCTGATCCGCGAACTGACCACGGCCGCGCGCTCGGGTCTGCCCGACCCCGCCGCCAACCCGCGGCTGCGCGCCGCGGTCACCGCCGCCCGTCAGGCCAACATGCCAAAGGACACGGTCGAGCGGGCGATCCGCCGCGGCAGCGGCGGCGAGGGCGAGGACGCTTACGAGGAGGTGCGCTACGAAGGTTACGGGCCGGGCGGCGTGGCGGTCATCATCGAGGCGTTGACCGACAACCGCAATCGCACCGCGAGCGAGATCCGCGCCGCCTTCACCAAGGCGGGCGGCACTCTTGGTGAGACCAACAGCGTCAGCTTTCAGTTCGACCGCGTCGGTGAGATCGTCTATCCGGCCGCGGCGGCGAGCGCCGAGGATATGCTTGAGGCGGCGATCGAGGCCGGCGCCGACAATCTCGACAGCGATGCCGAGCAGCACGTCGTCACCTGCGCGCCCGACGATCTGAACGCCGTACAGGGCGCCCTCGAAGCGCGCTTTGGGGCGGCGCCATCGGCGCGGCTTGTGTGGCGCGCAAAAACCGCCGCTCCGGTCGCGGAGGACACCGCGCCCACCCTGTTCAAGCTGCTCGAAGCGCTGGAGGACAGCGACGACGTGCAGAACGTCTATGCCAATTTTGAAGTGGCCGACGACGTGATGGCGCGGCTCGGCGCCTGATCCCCGGCCGGCAGGGAGCGTGATGCGCGTCCTTGGACTCGATCCCGGATTGCGGCATACCGGCTGGGGGGTGATCGAGGTGCGAGGAAATCGCCTCGTTCATGTCGCCGATGGCGTCGTGCACGCCGCGACCGATCTGCCGGTGGCGATGCGGCTGGTCGCGCTGTTCCGCCAGCTCGGCGCCATCATCGATCGCTTTCACCCGGACGAGGCGGCGGTCGAGGAGAGCTTTGTCAACAAGAACGCCTCCTCGACCTTGAAGCTCGGCCTGGCGCGCGGAGTTGTCCTGCTGGCTCCCGCCGAGCGCGGGGTCCCGGTCGCGGAATATTCGGCGAACCGGATCAAGAAGGCGGTCGTCGGGGTCGGTCACGCCGACAAGACCCAGGTGCAGATGATGGTGCGGCAGTTGCTGCCCGGCTGCGCCGGCGGCGAAGCTGACGCCGCCGACGCGCTCGCGGCAGCGATCTGCCATGCCCATTACGCCGCAGTGCAGCACCTCTCCGCGCAGGTGCCGAGATGATCGCCAGGCTTGCCGGAACGGTCGCCGAGATCGCCGCCGACGCGGCGGTCATCGATGTCGCCGGGGTCGGCTATCAGGCCTTTTGTTCGAGCCGCACCCTGGCCCGTCTGCCGGCGGCCGGCGCGCCGGTGCAGCTCTTTATCGAGACCCATGTGCGCGAGGACCACATCCACCTTTACGGTTTTATCGACCGGGCCGAGCGCGACTGGTTCCGGCTGCTGATGACGGTGCAGGGGGTGGGCGCGCGTCTCGCGCTGGCGATTCTCTCGGCCCTCGCGCCGGAGCCGCTGGGCCTCGCCGTC
>JBOHMF010000249.1:0-6572 GCA_050730055.1 Allostellaceae bacterium | reverse complement strand
AAGCTGGCCGGCGCCCGGCTTGCGCGGCGCGGCGCGGCAGGGCGGCAATCGCTTCGTCGACCCGCCGGTTGCCGGCCAAGAGCGCACGCCGGCCCATCTCGATCAACCGCGAGCGTTGCAGCACAAAGAGAAACCAGGGACGGATCGCCTCGTCTTCCTCGGCCGGATCGGCGCGAAACCGACGCGACCAGGCGATCAGCGGCCGGAACAGAAGCTGGTCATAGAGGAGGATGACGACCAGCATGACGAGCACGGCATAACTGATCGCCGGCAGGCTTTTGCGCGCGATCGCCACGGCGATGTAGGAACCGATGCCGGGCAGCAGGACCGTATGCCCCGCCACGGTGATCGCCTCGGCGGCGACGACAAAGAACCAGCCGCCCGACACCGACATCATCATGTTCCAGACCAGTTGGGGGATCGCGTGCGGCACTTCGAGCCGCCAGAAGCGCTGCCACGGCGACAGGTGGAACATCCGCGCCGCCTCGATCAGTTCGCCCGGCACCGTGCGCAGCGACTGGTAGACGCTGAACGCCATGTTCCAGGCTTGCGAGGTGAAGATGGCAAAGATCGCCGCGCACTCGACACCCAACAGCCGCCCCGGAAAGAGGGCGATAAAGCCGGTCACGGTGATCGACAGAAAGCCGAGGATCGGCACCGACTGGAGGATGTCGAGAACCGGGATCAGGATCTTCTCGGCCCGTCTGCTTTTGGCGGCGAGCGCCCCATAGGCGAGGCTGAAGACGAGCGAGAGAATGAGCGCCCAGGCCATGCGCAGCACGGTCCGCAGGGCATAACCCGGCAACCGCGCCGGGTCGAGGCTGATCGGCAGCGGCGCGCCGATCGTATAGCGCGCGCTCATCGCCAGACTGCCCCAGGCGACCAGTGCGACCAGCGCCAGTACGATCGGCAGCGCCAGGAGGTCCCAGGCGTTCGGGCGCAAGCGGTCGGGCCAGGCGTTGAGGGGCAAACCCCAGCGCTGTTTCATGCTTTCCCCTGCCGAGAAGAGCCGCGGCGGCGCGATCTTCTCTATCCTACCGGGGCGGTGAAACCAATTCGCCAGTTTTGCCGGGCAAGGTCACGCCGGGGGCTTCCCCCGCCCGCCGAAAAACGGGCAGAATAAAGCGATGAACGAGATCGCGATCCGAGCGGCGCGGCCGGGAGACGCGCGCGCCATCGCCAGGCTCGACATCGAG
This sequence comes from Allostellaceae bacterium, assembly GCA_050730055.1. Classification (GTDB taxonomy): domain Bacteria; phylum Pseudomonadota; class Alphaproteobacteria; order ATCC43930; family CGMCC-115725; genus AP-15. The sequence goes on along the minus strand of JBOHMF010000249.1, from coordinate 5,376 downwards.
ACCTGGCGCAGCACCTATGCCGGCATGCTGTCCTCGGCCTACCTTGTCGGGCTGTCCGAGCAGCGCCGCGAGATCGGCTGGCGCAATGTGATCCTCAGGGAGCCGCGCGATGTGCGCGTCGCTGTTGATGTCGAGGGCGCGCTCCTCGGCTTTGGCAGTTGCGGCCCGAGCCGCGGCGACCGGCGCTTTCTGGGCGAGGTGTTCACGCTCTACGTCGCGCCGGACTGGCAGAATTGCGGCATCGGCCGGTCGCTATTGATCGCGCTGTTTCGCCGGCTGGTTGCGGCTGAGCGCCCCTCGGCGGTGGTCTGGGTGTTGTGCGACAACCCCGGCCGGTTTTTTTATGAGCGGCTCGGCGGCTGCCAGATCGGCCGCAGATTCTTCAACGTCGGCGGCGAGCGCGTCGCCGCGGCGGCCTATGGCTGGCCGGATCTGCGCGGCTTTCTCGCCGCCGCGGCAAAGGACGGCCGCGAACCCGAGGCGTAACCTTGTGCGGGCGAGAGGCCCGCGATCCCAATTCAGGGCGCAGCGGGATGCGGCAGCGGCCGGGCGGCGGTCATATCCGGCATGTCGGCGCCCTCACGCCAATGCCCGGTCTTTTTCAACTCGGCAACGACATTGGGCGGCATGTAGCGCTCATCGTGCTTGGCCAGTACGGTCGCGGCTGCAAACTGCCCGTCCGCTTCCAGCCTGCCCTCGACAACGACGCCCTGACCCTCGCGAAACAGGTCGGGCAGCACGCCGATATAGGCAACCGGGATATCGTTCTTGCCATCGGTGACGCGAAAGGCGACGTGCGTCCCGTCGCGCCTGACGCTTTTCAACTCGATCAGCCCGCCGACGCGCACCTCGGCGCCCGGCCGGATCGCCATCTGCTTCAGTTCGCTCGGGCTGTAGAAAAAGATGAGATTGTTGCTGAAGGCGGTCAGCACCAGCGCCGTCGCTCCACCAAGCAGGCAGAGACCGAGCGTCACCGCGAGAAGCCTCTGGCGCTTGCGGGTCATCGCCGGAACTGCCGTTCGAGCTCGGCGAGAGCGCTCTTGCTGGCGCGGTAGCGCCGCCACGAGTGGACGGCGAGACCACCAAGCACGGCAAAGGCCAGCCCGTAGGCCGGCCAGACATAGGCGGCAAAACCGCCCATCGCCAGATAGGTCGCGATCGCGCTCATCCGCCGCTCAGCGCCATGCCGCCGGCGCCGGCGCGCCGGGTCCGCGCCGCGCGCGCGGCCGCGCCGTTGAGGCGCAAGGCCAGCGCCTTTTTCTCGTTGAGCGCGGTGCGCATGCGCACCAAGAGGAGGGTCGCAAACAGGGCGCAAAATCCGACCGCCATCACCAGAAGCGGCACCAGCATCGAGAGCGCAATCGTCGGTCCGCCAAGGCGGATGACGCTCGCCGGCTGGTGCAAGGTGTTCCACCAATCGACGGAGAACTTGATGATCGGCAGATTGATGACCCCGACCAGCGCCAGGACCGATCCCGCCCGGCCGCCGCGCTCGGGGTTGTCAAAGGCGTTCACCAGGGCGATGTAGCCGAGATAGAGAAAAAACAGCACCAGAACCGAGGTCAGCCGCGCATCCCACACCCACCAGGTGCCCCACATCGGCCGCCCCCACAACGAGCCGCTGACGAGGCAGACAAAGGTGAAGCAGGCCCCGATCGGGGCGGCGGCGCGGGCCGCGATCTCGGCCAGCGGATGGCGCCAAATGAGCGCCACCGCGCTCGCCAGCGCGAGAAGCAGGTAGACATTGAGCGCCATCCACGCCGAAGGCACGTGGATGTACATGATGCGCACGGCCTCGCCCTGCTGGTAATCGGGCGGCGCGACAAACAACGCGAGCACAAGGCCGGCGGCGATCGCCGCGCCGGAAAACCCCGCGCACCACGGCAAGACCGTCGCGCTCAGCCGCATGAAGCGCGCCGGATTGGCAAACCGGCTCAACATCGCATGGGAAACCCGCCGCCGAACGATGTCTTGTAGCGCAAATGCGCGCGCCCGTCAGCAGCGACGCGGTCGCACCTGCGCGCCGCCCGCTATTCGAGCGCCTGGCGCAACGCCGCCGCACTTGCCCACGGGCACAGCGCCAGGGCGGCCAGCGCCAGAGCGCCGAGAAGCAGAAGACTGGCGCGGGTCGCGCTTTCGGCGGCGCCCACCCCGGCCGCGCCGGCGCCAAAGATCAGCGGCGGCACATAAAGCGGCAGCACCAAGAGCGAGAGCAGGACGCCCTGGCGGCGGGCGCCGAGGACAAGAGCGGCGGCGACACTGCCGATGAGGCTCAAGATTGGCGTGCCGATCAGGAGGCTCAGCATGAGAATCGGGATGGCCCCGGGGGCGAGATCGACGGCCAGCGCGAGAACCGGGCTGGCGATGACCAGCGGCAACCCGCTCGCCACCCAATGCGCCGCGGTCTTTGCCAGCACGGCGAGTTCGAGCGGCAGGGGCGACAGCACCAGGAGATCGAGACCGCCATCCTCGTAATCGGGCTGGAACAGCCGGTCGAGCGAGAGGAGCGCCGCCAGGAGCGCGGCGACCCAGACGATCCCGGCGCCGATCCGTCGCAAGGTCGCGGCCTCGGGACCGACGCCAAAGGCGAACAGGACGACGACCAGGACAAAAAAACCGAGCACCAGGCCGGTGTCGCCGCTCTGACGCAAGGCGAGGCCGAGATCGCGCCGGAACAGGCCAAAAAACGCCGCCATGATCAGCAACCAACCTCCTCCGGCAGCGGGCCGGCGGCAAAATCGTCGAGCAGGAGGCGGTCCGCCGCGGCGATCGCGAGCGGCAGATGGGTCGCCAGCAGCACCCGTCCGCCGCTCTCGCGATGGGTAGCGATCGCCGCTTCGAGGCGGGCCTGGTTGTCGCGGTCAAGAGCGCTGGTCGGCTCGTCGAGAAGCCAGATCGGGGCCGGCGCCGCGATCAGCCGGGCGAGCGCCAGACGCCGCCGCTGCCCGGCCGACAGCCAGCGGCACGGCCAGTCGGCGGCCGCTTCGAGGGCGAAAGCGGAGAGCGCCTCGGCGATGAGCGATGCCGCGCGCCGGGGCTGGAGGCCGCGCAGCGCCGCCCAGAAGCGCAGGGTCTCGCGCGGCGTCAGGGCCGGCTTGACCGCGTCCAGATGACCGACATAAGCGAGCCGGGCGCGGTGGCCGGCCGGATCGTCCGCGATCGGCCGGTCGCCCCAGAGAAGACGGCCGGCTGCCGGTTCGATGAGGGTGGCAACAAGGCGGATGAGGCTGGTCTTGCCGCTGCCGTTGGTGCCGGCAAGGACGAGCGCACCTCCCGCAGAGAGACGGAAGGAGAGATCGGCGAAGACGAGTCGTTCGCCGCGCCGGCAGGCCAGTCCTTCGGCGACCAGATCGGGGGCGGCGCTCACCGGAAGAGCAGGGCGGGCAAAAAGAGCGGCTCCGAGGGGGGAAATCCGGAGCCGCGCAACCACAGGCCGATCAGATCGGCCGCGTGCGAGGTTTGGGGGACATGTCCCGCGCCTTGGTGCGGGGCAAACCTGTAAGGCAGAGCCTTACGCCCGTGATATGGGCGCGCCATTGCGACGGCGACAGGGAGCAATTGAGGCAATTCCGAGCTTCTCAACCAAGTTCGCGGCGATCCTCAATGATCTTTGCGTCTTGCGGGAGGGTGCCGGGCATCACTCTGCGCACCGCGCCGCGCAATTTTGTCAACGCCTGCAAAGTTTCGGCGATGCGCGCGGGGTCGTCCGCGCCCTCGGCCAGATCGACGTGGAGCGTCATCTCGTCGCGGCCCCCTAGCCGCTCGACGACCAGCCGTCCGCGCCCAACCGCGGGGTGCCGGCGCAGCACCTCGGCGACCTGCACCGGATGGACAAAGAGACCGCGCACCTTGACCGATTGGTCGGCGCGGCCGAGCCAGCCCCTGAGGCGCTGATTGGTGCGCCCGCACCGGCTCGGCCCCGGCAGGATCGCCGAAAGATCGCCGGTGGCAAAGCGGATGAGCGGATATTCCGGGGTCAGGGTGGTGACCACGACCTCGCCGATCTCGCCTTCGGCGACCGGGTCGCCGGTGCCGGGGGCAACGAGTTCAAGGATGATTCCTTTGTCGATCATCATGCCCTCGCACAAGCCGCCCTCCGCGTCCCGCGTCTCGTGGGCAATGAGCCCGAGATCGGCGCTGCCGTAGCATTGCAGGGTCGAAATTCCGTATCCGACCAGTTCGGTGCGCAGCGCCTGCGGCAGCGGCGAGGAGATGCGGCAGCGCCGCCATCAGCGCATTCTCGCGCGCGGCCGGGTCGCGCGTTTCCGCGGCATCAAAATAGGCTGTTGGCATCGACGGGCCTCCTCTTGTTCCCGGCATTTTTCGCTGCCACCGCAGCGATGCAACCCTGTAATCTTGGCGCCTCCGATTCTTCTGCTGCGGAGGCTCGCCTGAGCATCCTTGATCTCGACCGCCTGGAGGCAGCGCCGCTCGCCCGCGAACCGTTCGACCACGTCGTTGTCGAGGCGTTTCTGCGCCGCACGGAAGCCGCCGCGCTCGCCGCCGCGTTTCCCGCGCCGGCCCGGGCCGGCAGTTTTCCGGTCGAGCTGTGCGCGCCATCGCCAGCCTTCGCCCGCCTCGTCGCCGAACTGCACGGGCCGGAATTGCACGAGGTGATCGCGGAGAAGTTTGCCATCGATCTCAAAGGCCGCCCGACCCTTCTCACCCTGCGCGCGCGCAGCGATGGCAAGGACGGCCGCATCCACACCGATTCGGCGAGCAAGCTTATCACCCTTCTGCTTTACATGAACCCGGTCTGGGAACCGCCCGAGGGGCGGCTGCGATTGCTGCGCGGCCCCGCCGATCTCGACGACTACGCGGTCGAGGTCGCGCCGCTCCTCGGCACGATGCTGGCCTTCCGCCGCAGCGAGCGGTCCTTTCACGGTCATCGCGCCCATATCGGCGAGCGGCGGGTGCTGCAATTGAACTGGGTGACGGACGCTCGCGTCGCGGCGCGCGAACTCGGCCGCCACCGCTGGTCGGCCCGTCTCAAAGCCTTGAACCCGTTCAGCCGCAGCGGATAATCCGCCGCAACCGGGAAGAGGGAACGGGCGGCGCCTTTGCGCCCTATGATTACCATGTTCCCGTGCCGGCGCCACCCTTGGCAAACAGAGCAAAGCCGGCTAACCTAGGGCTGAATAGAAGCCCGGGCGTGAGCGGATTCGGAGCAGGGACATTGTGACGATCGCGCTGCGCTCCGTCCTGGCCGCGGCTCTCTTTGGCGTCCTTTGCGCCGGCCCAGCAGCGGCGCAGCAGGCGGGGATTGTCGATGAGATGAAGCTGGGCGTGCTCTCCCACGATGTCGGGGTTTTTGATCATCACGTCGAGAGCGGCGCCGATGTCAATCTGGAGATGCTGTTCACCCCGCCCCAGGTG
>JBOHMF010000248.1:0-6615 GCA_050730055.1 Allostellaceae bacterium | reverse complement strand
GGGCCGGGTAGCAGGCGCCGTGAGAGTAGTAGTAGCCGGGGGCGCAGGCCGGCGGCGGCGGAGCGCTCCCTCCCGATAGCGCATTGGCGGTGCCGGCGATGGTGCCGGTCGCGGTGCCGATCGCTCCGCCGACGATCGCGCCGACGGGACCGGCTGCCTCAGCGCCTCTCGCGGCCCCTCTCCGGGCCCCGACCGCCGCACCCGACACGGGGCCCGACGGGTATGTCGGCGCCGGCCGATAGTACTGTGGTGCCGGAGCCGGCTGACAGGCGCCGCCATAAAGCGTGTATCCCGGCGGGCAGGCATAGGGCTGCGCCATCGCCACGCCCGACGTACCCGCCGCCAGAGCGGCGGCGATCGCCAGAATTTTGAACTTCGTTGGCATCATGACCTCCGTGAAGCATCTCATAAAGCGACAAAGCGCTTCTACCGTGGTCAACGGATCGGAATTGAATCGCGTTCCGCGCGCCAAAGCCCGGTTCCTTACCGGCACAAGTACGGTATTCTGCCGCGGCGAGCGGCGACGGGATTCTTGTCCTCGCTCCTGGGAGGAGACGCTTATGGCACAGGCAGGCACGGGCAAATACACTTACGAAGTGATCCGCGATTTCTGCAAGCTGCCGGCCGGGCAGACCTTCGGGCTGGTCAGCCGGGTGGCGGCCGATGCGCAGGACCGCATCCATGTTTTTCAGCGCAAGGACCCGCCGGTTGTGGTGTTTGACCGCGAGGGCAAATATCTGGGTGCCTGGGGTTCGGGCGAGGTCACCGATCCGCACGGTCTGAAGATCGTCGGCGATACGGTCTACACGACCGACCGCTCCGACTCGGTCGCCAAGTCGTTCACCCTCGACGGCAAGCCCCTGCTGGAGCTCGGCACGCGCGGCGTCCATTCCGACACCGGCCGGGTCGAGAACTGGCTGGCGGAGCGCGCGGCGGGGCCGTTCAATCATCCGACCGAGATGATCGCCCACACCAACGGCGACCTCTATGTGACCGACGGCTACCGCAACGCCCGCGTCCACCGCTTTGCCCGCGACGGCAGGCTCAAGGCGTCCTGGGGCGCGCCGGGCCGCGGCGCCGGCCAGTTCCACCTGCCGCACAGCATCGCCATTGACGATGATGGCAAGCTTTACGTCGCCGATCGCTCAAACCGGCGTATCCAGATCTTCACGCCGGAGGGTGACTATCTCGGCGAGTGGACCGGGATGGGCGGTCCCAACGATATCACCCGCGGCCGGGACGGCCATTTCTACATCGCCGAGCAGGAAGACGCCGGCAATCCCGCTTATGTCACGGTGCGCGACGCTCAGGGGAGTGTGCTGGCCCACATGCCAAGTCGCCACGTCCACGGTGTCGGCGTCGACTCAAAGGGCGACATCTACGCCGGTCTGACCCAGGACCGCAGCGTCGACAAGTTTGTCCGCGTGAGGTGAGCGGCAACCCGCTTCCCTGCGGGCCCCCTCCTTATCGCCAATCGCCGGAGGTCGCCATGAGTGAGTCCGACACGAGGCCCACGGAATTTTTCCCCGGGTTCAAGACCGAGCGGATCGCGACTTCCGGCGCGACGATCCACACCGTCTATGGCGGCAACCGCAACGGTGCGCCGGTCTTGCTGCTGCACGGCATCCCGGAGACGCACGTGCTCTGGCGCAAGGTCGCGCCGGCGCTGGCGCGGGACCATTTTGTCGTGATGACCGATCTGCGCGGCTATGGCGACAGCGGCAAGCCGCCCGGCGGCGGCGATCATTTCGCCTATTCAAAGCGGGCGATGGCGCAGGACCAGGTGGAGGTGATGCGCCATCTCGGGTTTGAGAAATTCGCCCTCGTCGGGCACGACCGCGGCGGGCGCGCCGCCCATCGCCTCGCGCTCGATCACCCCGAAGCGCTGACAAGGCTCGCCATCCTCGACATCGTTCCGACCTATCTCCTGTATCAGGACCTGACGCAGGAGTTTGCCACGATCTTTTATCACTGGTTTCTGCTGGTTCAGCCGCCGCCATTTCCGGAAACCCTGGTCGCGAACAGCGCCGAGTATTTTCTGAAGTGCACTCTGCTGTGGCTGGGCGGCAACAAGCTGACGGACCCGCTGCCCGACTGGATCGGTCCCGTGGTCTTTCAGGAATATCTGCGCACGTTTTCCCAGCCCGAGACGATCCACGCCATTTGCGAGGATTATCGCGCGGCGGCCTCGATCGACCTCGCCCACGACAAGGCCGACCTCGACAAGAAGATCCAGTGTCCGCTGCTTGTGCTGTGGTCGGAAAAAGGACCGTTTCATCGCCTTTACGATGTCCTGCAAACCTGGCGGGAACGCGCTGTCCGGGCCGAGGGCAAGGCGATGCCGACCGGCCATTTTCTGCCGGAACAGATGCCGCAGCAACTGATGCGGGAGATTCTTTCGTTTCTGCGCGCCTGACCGGCGCGTGCAGGGTGGAAAAGCCGCGTCAGCGGCGCATTCCGCCAAAGCGGCATCACCTGCGGCGGATTACGCTTCGCTCATCCGCCCTGTGCTTGCTGTTTCTTCAGCGGGGCGTATTGATGCAGGCGGGAAAGCGCGGTTCAGGGGGTTGTTGCCATGCCTGTTGAGATGATCGGCTGGGTCGCGCCGCGGGTCTCGTCGGAGCTCATCCCGCCCTCCGGGCCGCCTTTTGACCCCGAGGTGATTGCCGAGACGGCGCGCATCCACGAGCGCGCCGGTTTCGACCGTGTTCTGATCGGCTATTTCTCGCACGCGCCCGACGGGTTTCTGGTCGGGGCGCACACCGCGTCGGTCACCGGGCGGCTGAAACTCCTGCTGGCTCATCGGCCGGGGTTTGTGGCGCCGCCGGTCGCCGCCCGCAAACTGGCGACATTGGACCAGCTCAGCGGCGGCCGCCTGGCGGTCCATATCATCTCCGGCGGCAGTGACGCCGATCAGGCCAAAGACGGCGACTGGACCGATCCCGAAATCCGCTATCGCCGCTCCGCGGAGTATATCAGCCTGTTGCGCCGGACCTGGACCGAGCCGGCGCCGTTTGACCATGCCGGCGAATTCTACCGGACCCGCGGGACCTACGCAGAAATCCGCTGCCGGCAGCAGCCGCACATCCCGGTTTATGGCGGCGGCGGCTCCGACGCGGCAGTCCGCTCCTTGGCCCCTCATGTCGATGTCTATATGTTATGGGGTGAGCCGCTGAAAAGCACCGCCCTGTTTATGGACCGCGTGCGCCGCGCGGCCGCACCCTCCGGCCGCCACCCGAATTTCAGCCTGTCAACCCGCCCGATCCTGGCGGCAACCGACGGCAAAGCCTGGGACCGCGCCCGCGCCATCCTCGACCGGGTGCTGGCCAACCGCGCCGGCGATCCGCCAAGGCGTCAGAACGTCGGTTCCGAACGGCTGCTGCGGGCGGCCGCCGAAGCTGAAGTGCACGACACCTGCTTGTGGACGCCGCTCGCCGCCGCGACCGGAGCCCAGGGGAACTCGACGGCCCTGGTCGGCACCCCCGAAACGGTGGCGCGGGCGATGCTCGAATACTATAAGCTCGGCGCCACCAGCCTATTGATCCGCGGCTACGACCCTCGGCCCGACACCGCTCAGTATGGCATGGAACTGATCCCGCGCCTGCGCGATCTGGTGGCGGAGCACGATGCCGCGAGCGGCGCCGGCAGCAGGAAGACCGGAATGGGCCGCGCCATTTCACCCGATATCCCATCGTAAGACGGAAAAGCCGCGCCGGCGGCGCCTTCCGCCACAGCGGCAGTATTGCATTGGGGAATTATATGCCTCATTCCTCTATTTGGGCCGTGCTGTTTGCATCATTGTCGTTTGGGCCGTTGGCGAATTTCTCGAAGTCGGGAGGCAATTTGGGCGCCACAAAGATATACAGCGCAATCGCTGGGTTTCCCCAGGGCGGCCCCCATGAAAGCCGTTTAACGGTTTCGCGGTCTTGAGCATTGATGACAATTCCGGCATTCACGAACGCGGCTACTATCGATGTCAAATCAATGGCTTTGTCCGCATTCATCCAAACACCAAAGCCCTGCCAATTAATCCAAGAATTTGGTGTTCCTCGGTTTTTTACTCCCCGCACTTCCTCCAAAATATTAGATATTTGCCAAGCGTACATATATGCTTCTGGATCTCCACGTTCCCACTCAATCAGTACTTCTGACTCCGGACTTAGCTTATCTTGAATGGCCGCCACAATCTGCTGATGCTGCTCGGGTGATATTTTGCGCCATTCAGTCACGCGCTCTATCTCTGCAGTTCTTTCTCGTGCCTCAGCGGCTTCCTTTTCGAGCTTGGCACCACGTTCGATTGCGGTCGCGAGCGCCCTTTCAGCTTCCGCCACTCGGTTGTCATCGGCTGTCCGCGCACGCTTGGCAAATCGTATTTCGCCCCAGACGCCGAACCAAATCAGCACATTCGCGAAGACAGTCAAGCCACCATGCCATATTCTATTGGAAATAAATACATTCAATATGTCTGCCACAAGTCCGACTAAAATTAGTCTTGCAACACGATCAGCCCAGTCAGAGTTGAAATCCGAGATGGACCGTAGATCGTTCCCCTTTGGGGTGAACATCCTCGGTTTTGCAAGTCTCATCCGTCCTCGCGAAAGGCATTCCAGCAAGCATGGGATGGAAAAGCCGCGTCAGCAGTGCATTCCGCCAAAGCGGCTGATTAGCAATCAAAGCCCGAGGTCGGAAAGGCCCGGGTGATCGTCGGGCCGCCGCCCAAGCGGCCAATGGTATTTCCGGTCGGCCTCGCTGATCGGCAGATCGTTGATGGAAGCGAAACGCCGCCGCATCACGTCGGCCGCGTCAAATTCCCAATTCTCGTTCCCGTAAGAGCGAAACCAGTTGCCGCTGTCGTCGTGCCATTCATAGGCGAACCGAACGGCAATGCGATTGTCGGCAAAGGCCCACATTTCCTTGATCAGGCGGTAATCGAGTTCCCTGTTCCATTTGCGCGTCAGAAACGCGATGATCCCGGCGCGCCCATTGACAAACTCCGCCCGGTTCCGCCACCGGCTGTCTTCCGTATAGGCCAGGGAGACCCGATGCGGGTCACGGCTGTTCCAGGCATCTTCCGCCATCCGAACCTTGACGATCGCGGTCTCGCGGGTGAACGGCGGGATCGGCGCAGCCATTGAACATCTCCCTGGCTGATGGCCGCCTCAGGGAAAATACCGCCCCGAGTCGATGACGACCGTCTGTCCGGTCATCGTCTCGGTGCGGCACATCGCGACCACCATGTCGGCGCAGTCGTCCTTGTCGGCGGGCTTTTTGAGAAGCGCGGTGGAGGAGGACCGCTCGATCTGCTCGGGGCGCAGATTGGCGGTCGCGCGCGTGCCTTCGAGGAGACCCGGCGCGACGCAGTTGACCAGCACCGCGGGCGCCAGCGCCACCGCCATGCAGCGCGTCAGGTGGATGAGACCCGCCTTTGACACCGAATAGGCGATCGACGAGCCGGTCGGCCCGACCCCCGACACCGAGGCGATGTTGACGATGCGGCCACGGCCCTGCCCCTTCATCACCGGCGCCACCGTCTTGATCAGACGCATCGGCCCGGTCAGGTTGATCGCGATGATCTTGTCCCACACCGCCATCGTCAGACTGTCGAGATCGGGGAACGGGATCGCCTTGTTGTAGGCGGCGTCGTTGACGAGGATGTCGAGACGGCCGAAATGCCCGCTCACCTGGCCGACCACCCGTTCCACCGCCGCGCCGTCGGTGATGTCGCATGGGAAGGCCGCGGCATTGACCTGATGCCGCGCGGCCAACTCGCGCGCGACACCTTCCGCCTCTGCGCGGCTCTGCGCATACATGACCGCGATGTGCGCGCCCTCTTTCGCCAGCGCGTGGCAGATGCGCTGTCCGAGACCGCCGTTGCCGCCCGTCACCAGAGCCACCGCGCCGTTGAGGTCCATCCGCTTTTCCCCTGTGCGGGTGTGCATGACCGATCCCGCCCCGTTCCCGCTACGCCGCTATTTTCTGCCGCGCCGCGCCCTTGATGACCGCCGCGCCCTTCTCGGCGATCATGATGGTCGGCGCATTGGTGTTGGTCGAGGTCACCGCCGGCATCACCGAGGTATCGATGACGCGCAATCCCTCGAGCCCGTGCACCTTTAGCTCGTCATCGACAACCGCCAGCGCGTGGCTGCCCATCATGCAGGTGCAACTGGCGTGATAACAGGTGCCGCCATTGCGCCGCGCGTAATCGAGCAGTTCGTCGTCGCTTTGCACCTGCGCGCCCGGCAGGGTTTCGTCGCGGACAAACTTTTTCAGCGCTGGCGCGCCGAACATCTGCCGGGCAAAGCGCAAGCCGCCGACGACGGCGCGCCGGTCGCTTTCTTCCGACAGATAGCGCGGATTGATCGCCGGCATGTCGCCGGGACGGTTGGTCTTGGCCTCGACATAACCGCGCGACAGGGGCCGCATCTGCCAGGCGCCGGCGGACAGGCCGGGCGTCTCCTCCAACTCGCCGATCTGCCCGTTCTTGAAGCTGCCCGGGGCAAAGGTGACCTGCATGTCGGGGGTCGCCGATTCTTCGAGCACCTTGACCGAGGCGGCGACGATCGAGGGGCTGTAGGTCAGCATCCCCTTGCCGGTCAGAAGCCAGCGCACGACCTC
>JBOHMF010000247.1:0-6626 GCA_050730055.1 Allostellaceae bacterium | reverse complement strand
ATAACTTCGAGGCCGCCGCAAGCCACGTGAGGGACGCGCAGAATGCCTTCATGTATGGGCGCTATAGCGATGTTGTGGCGAGATGCAGGGATGCGCTGGATAGCGTGATCTCCAATGCAGACTGCCCATGGGGCGAGGCGGCGAGGCGGGAGAGTCGGGAGAAAATGAGCATAGAAGACAGTTTCCGCCTGAGTTGGTGCGCTATTCGCCAAATCACCCATGCGACCCATCACCGCAACTCTCTGAAGGCCGAATTCACCCGCTCTATGGCCCATTACGTGCTCGGCGCGACCTGTCTGGCGCTGTCTCTCGCGAGCAAGGAGCGGGAGCTTTTCACCAAGCCGTCAGCGTCGGGAGCCGACGCCACGGTGCCGTAGATAGGGCGCCGGATCGCTGAGCCTCGCCCGAAACAAGTCAGAAGCCGAGGCCACTGGGTAGATCGGATTTCGTTCCCGCAAGGCGACGCGCCGCGATAGAGGAGGATCGGCTCGCAACTCTTCCAAATTCTGGAATTCTGCGCCATTCTCGCGGCAATGATCGTCATCGGCATCGAGGCCGTCGAGCACTACTTCGCGGCCCATGCCGGGGCGCGCGGGATCAGGGCGGCTCGGTCGCAATACGATGTCTGGCTGGCGATCGCGAGCCGCGCGCCGAGGACAGGCTCGAACGCGCGCGCCGGTTCTATGTTCGCGCGCGCCAGGCCCGCACCGGGCTGGCGCAGACTGCCTCCCTCGGTCGCTGGGCCAACTGCAAGGAAACCAGCCGCGCCGGCATGTCGGGCGTCATCTCGCGCTGGCTGGGAGGCGTCGAGGGATTGCCGGAGATCGGCTTGCGGCTTCTTCGCGTGCAGATCGAAAACCGGCCTGCAACAGATGTGATCCGCCTCTACGACGGACCGAACACGCTCTTCTATTGCGATCCGCCCTATCTGCACGACACCCGCGGCGACAGCAACGCCTACGGTTTTGAGATGAGCCACCCCGAGCATATCGCGCTCGCCGCCGTGCTCCATCGCTGCGCCGGCAAGGTCGCGATCTCCGGCTATCGCAATGGCCTGATGGACCGACTATACAGGGATTGGCGCCGCTTTGACGCCCCGCTCAAGCAATGCCATTCCATCAAAAAACCGCGGCAGGAATGCCTGTGGATGAATTACTGATACGATTCAACCATGCGTCAGCGAAGGCTCCTATCACCTGACCTGAATCGCGCCAGAAAAATCCTGGAAGAGCTTTGGGAAGAGGCCCTGAGCGACGACAACAGGACGGCGACGCGGGAGATCCTCAGCTTGATCGGGGAGGCTCTTCGTCAGCCGCTGCGTGACTGTTTCCACACCTCGTGAAACCACCACTGGATTACTGTCCGAACGATCAACCATCCGACGCGGCCACCAACCAAGATAATGCCGATGAATAGTGTACAGAGGCCCCAAAACCATTCCACTTCATGAGGACTGTTCTGAAAGAACCAGCTTGGCTGCCCCGTCATGCCCGAAGATAGCGAGTCGAACATCAAGAGAACCCCAATTACCAGGGTCCCCAGCGAGATAGTCAGATATACGCGGCCAATCTTTGCGAAGATGATCATTGCAAAATGTGCCGAGGTCAGGTTAGGGAGCGTTGGGGTATTCGCGGGCGACCTCTAAACCAGACTTGTCGTAGATGATGAATCCAATAATGTCTGAGCGCCATGGCTGCGGCGGCACCATCAAATGAATGTTCTTGAATGAGAGTCTTGCGTGAGCACGCGCGTCATCGAGTGTGTTCCCCGAAAATTTTTCGATATGAACTGGCCGGTCGTCGTGGCGACTCTCTACAAAGTGGATATCGTACATTGATTATACCCTATCCCAGCATACGCATAGGTATGACAGAGAGCATTTAACGAGCCGTAAAGCCGATCCTTTCGAAACGGCCCTAACTTCCCCCACCACGCCGCCTTCGGGATCGCGTTCGCTGCCGGCGCGATGACGGACCACCTTGGCAGCGTGCCCGCGCCGGCCCCATATTCTTCCCTCATGGATTTCGCGCTTTCGCCCGAGCAGCTTGCCTTTCAGGAGACCGCGGCCGAGTTTGCCCGCGCCGAATGGCTGCCTCATGCGGCGGGGTGGGACGAGCGCGAGGAGTTTCCAAAGGAGGCACTGCGCCGCGCCGCCGCCCTCGGTTTTGCCGGAATTTATGTCGGCGAGGAATTTGGCGGCAGCGGTCTCAGCCGGCTCGACACGGCGGTCATCTTTGAGGAACTGGCCGCCGCCTGCCCCTCGACCGCGGCTTATCTCTCGATCCACAACATGGCGGCGTGGATGATCGACCGCTTTGGCACGCGCGAACAGCGCGCGCGCTGGCTGCCCGGTCTGACCGCGATGAACACCTTTGCCAGCTATTGCCTGACCGAGCCGGGCAGCGGCTCGGATGCCGCTTCGCTTGCGACCCGCGCCCAGCGCGCCGGCGAGGACTATCTTGTCAACGGCACCAAGGCGTTTATCTCGGGCGGCGGCGCCAGCGACGTTTATGTGACGATGGTGCGCACCGGCGGCTCCGGGCCGCAGGGGATTTCCTGTCTCGTCGCGGAAAACGGCACCAAGGGGCTGTCTTTTGGCAAAAAGGAAAAAAAACTCGGCTGGCATTCGCAGCCGACGGCGATGGTGATCTTTGAGGACTGCCTTGTGCCGGCGGCAAACCGGCTTAGCGCGGAGGGCGACGGGTTCAAGATCGCGATGATGGGCCTTGACGGCGGGCGTCTCAACATCGCCGCCTGTTCCCTGGGTGGCGCCCGCGCCTGTCTTGAGGCGGCGCGCGCGCATCTCCTGGAGCGGCGCCAGTTCGGCCGCCCGCTCGCCGAATTCCAGGCGCTGCAATTCAAGATTGCCGACATGGCGACCGGGTTGGACGCGGCGCGGCTCCTGTTGTGGCGCGCAGCGGCGAGCCTCGACAAGGGCGATCCGCAAGCGACGATGCACTGCGCGATGGCCAAGCGTTTTGCCACCGACACCGGTTTTCATGTCGCCAACGAGGCGCTGCAACTCTTTGGCGGCTACGGCTATCTGCGCGACTATCCGATCGAGCGCCATCTGCGCGATCTGCGCGTCCACCAGATCCTTGAAGGCACCAACGAGATCATGCGGGTCATCATCGCCCGCCGCCTGCTCGGCGAATCAAACCGATGAGCGCGAGCGCGGAAGAGATCCTGTTCGATCGGGCGGGCACTCTGGCGACAATCGTGATCAACCGGCCGCAGGCATTGAACGCCTTGAGCCTCGCCAACTACCGCTGCCTCGCGCCGAGACTGGCGGAATGGGCCGAGGACCCGGCGGTGCGCGCGGTTGCGATCCGCGGCGCCGGCGGGCGCGCCTTCTGCGCCGGCGGCGATGTACAGGCGCTTTATCAGGCCGGCCGGCGCGATCCTCCCGACCGCGAATTTCCCGCGACTTTCTTTCGCGAGGAATACCAACTGATCCGCCAGATCCACCGCTACCCGAAACCTTTTGTCGCGATCATCGATGGCATCACGATGGGCGGCGGCGCCGGAATCTCGGTCAACGGCGCCTTTCGCCTCGCCACCGAGCGCACCCAGTTTGCGATGCCGGAGACCGGCATCGGCCTGTTTCCCGATGTCGGTGCGACCCGTTTTCTGAATCGCGCCCCGGGCCGTATCGGCCGCTATCTCGGCCTGTCGGGCGCGCGCATCCGGGCGGCGGACGCGCTCTATTGCGGCTTTGCCACGCATTTTGTCCCGCAGGAGCGGGTCGAGGACGGGCTCGCCGCCCTTGCCGGCATCGCCTGGGACGCGGGATGCGAGAGCGAACAGATCGCCGCCGCGCTCGATCGCGTTGCCGCCGATCCCGGTCCCGCGCCCCTTGCCTGGTTGCGGCCGGCGATCGACCGCATCTTTGCCGCCGACACGGTCCCGGTGATCGTCGCGGCGCTGGAGCGGGAAGCGGCCGCGGGCGGCGAATTTGCCGCATGGGCGGCCGAGACCCGCGCGAGCCTCGACGAGAAATCCCCGACCAGCCTCGCGATCACGCTCCACCAGTTGACGCTCGGGCGGGATTTCGACCTCGACGCGGCGCTTGCGCTCGAATACCGGATGACCCGGCACGTCATGGCGGCGCACGATTTCTACGAAGGGGTGCGGGCGGTGCTGATCGATCGCGACAAGACCCCGCGCTGGCGTCCGGCGCGGCTGGCTGAGGTCGATGCCGAGACGGTGGCCGGCTATTTCGCCCCGATCGGCGCGCGCGAGTTGCGCTGGGATTAGGAGGAAGCGAGATGGCGAGGATCGGTTTCTTCGGTCTTGGCAACATGGGGTTGCCGATGGCCGTCAATCTGATAAAAGCCGGGCACGAGGTCGCCGGCTTTGATGTCGTCCCGGTGGCCCGCGAACGATTCACCGGACGCCAAGGCCGGCTCGCCGCCACGGCGCAGGAAGCGGCGGCAGCGGGCGAGATCGTCGTGACGATGCTGCCGGCCGGCCCCGAGGTGCGCGCCGCCTATCTCGGCGGGGACGGGATTCTCGCCCATGCCCGCGCCGGGGCGCTGTTGATCGACTGCTCGACGATCGATGTCGAGACCGCGCGCATGGTCGCCGCGGCGGCGGGTGAGGCCGGGTTTGCCATGCTCGATGCCCCGGTCTCGGGCGGGGTGGCGGGGGCCGAGGGAGCGAGCCTGACGATCATGGTCGGCGGCGAATCGGCGGCCTTTGCCCGCGCCCAGCCGATCCTCTCCGCGATGGGGCGCACGATCGTCCATGCCGGGCCTGCCGGCAACGGGCAGGCGGCGAAGATCTGCAATAACATGATCCTCGGCGTCTCGATGATTGCGGTATGCGAAGCCTTTGCCCTGGCCGACCGGCTCGGTCTCGCAGCGCAGACCCTCTTTGACATCGCCGCAAAATCCTCGGGTCAGTGCTGGTCCCTGACGAGCTACTGCCCGGTGCCGGGACCGGTTCCGGCGGCGCCGTCCAATCGCGACTATGCACCCGGCTTTACCGCGGCGATGATGCTTAAGGATCTGCGGCTGTCGCAGCAGGCGGCCGGTCTGACCGGCACAGCGACCCCGCTCGGCGCGGCGGCGGCCAACCTCTACCAGCTTCTGGTTGACGAGGGCGCCGGCGGGCGCGATTTTTCCGCCATCTATCGGTTCATCCGTCGTTCACAATGATGAAGATTGTGAACGTTGGGAAACGAAAAATTAACGATACACCCCCTAGGCTCCCGACCGACCGCCGTTCAGCCGAGGCCACCATGGACAGCATCTACCTCGAAGTCATTTCGCTCGTCGAGCGCGTGCACCGCCATTTTCTCGAAATGGTGAAGCTCGAGCTCGACGGGCTCGGCATCCACGACATCAACAACGTCCAGGCGATGATGCTGTTCAACATCGGCGACGCCGAGATGACGGTCGGCGAACTGACCCTGCGCGGCTGCTATCTCGGCTCAAACGTCTCCTACAACGTCAAGAAGATGGTGGAGAACGACTATCTGGCGCAGCAGCGCTCGCTGCACGACCGTCGCTCGATCCACGTCCGCCTGACCCAGAAGGGAATGAAGCTGCGCGCTCAGTTGAGCGAGATGCACGAGCGCCATGTCGAGATGATGCAGGCGCAGAAGATCTTTGCGGCCGACGATCTGCGCGCCGTCGCCACGACCCTGCGGCGGTTTGAGCGCTTCTGGATCCGCGCCGGCGATCTCGCGCACTGGCCGCAGGCTGCCGCGTAGCTTGCGCCAGAGGATTTTTGCTGACGGCGGCCGGCGCGGCTGCTTTTCTGCGGTGTCTTGATCGCGGAGGACAAGCATGGATGCGCCAGGACCACAATTGATCCCGCTCACCCCGGCTCTCAGCGTCACCGGGCGGCTCGACCGGGCCGACATCGATGCGCTGGCCCGAGCCGGAGTGCGCACAATCATCAACAATCGCCCCGACGGCGAGGACCCGGGCCAACTCCCCGCCACCGAGGCGCGCCGGCTGGCTGCGGCGCAGGGGATGACCTATCACCATATCCCGATCACCGCGGCGAGCCTCACGCGCGCCGATGTCGACGCCTTTGCCGCGGCCATGAAGAGCGCGCCGGCTCCGATCGTCGCGCATTGCCGCAGCGGCACCCGCTCGACCTTGCTGTGGGCGCTCGCGCGTCTGCGCGAGGGAGCCGATCCGTTTGTTCTGGTTGCCGAGGCGGCCAAAAACGGCATCGACATCGCCAACCTGCCGGCGGTCGCCGCGCGCCTGCGCTGATTGGCAGCCGTCAGCCGCCGGTCCTCGCCGGGGTCTTGCGGCTACCCGGCATTTGCCGGGAGCCGCGACATCGGGACACCGTTGTAATAGACCACCGTCATCATGCCGGCGGCAAGATGATAGAGGTTGTGGCAGTGGAACGTCCAACGTCCCCGATTATTGGCGTCAAAGGCGATGGTCACGGTCTTTAACGGCGGCACCGGCACGGTATCCCGCATCGCCCCCGGAAAGCGCTGCCCGTCGATCCCGACGACCTGAAAGCGCTGCCCGTGCAGATGCATCGGGTGCGACATCATGGTGACATTCTGGAGGGCGAATTCCACGCGCAAGCTCCGCTCACTGGTCGCCGCACTGGCCTTGATTAAGGCACAGCCGAAGGCGCGCCCCACCTCGGGG
>JBOHMF010000246.1:0-6646 GCA_050730055.1 Allostellaceae bacterium | reverse complement strand
GGTCGTATAGGCGCCGATGCCGTAGAACGAGACCTGGCCAAACGACAGATACCCGGTAAAACCGCTGATCAGGTTCCAGCCATAGGCCAGTGCCGTGAACACCAGGATGTCGGTGGCGAGCTGCACCGTATAGGCCGAGCCGGCGAGCGGAATGGCGATCAGCAGGGCGAGGATCGCCACCATCCCGGGGATGTCGGAAGACAACCCCGAGGGGGACGTGCGCCGTGATGCGGCGCTCTCGGTTCCCGGCTTGACCACTAGGCCGCCCGCCGGAAACGCTGCGGCCAGAGGGCGATAAAGAGGATCAGCAGGACAAAGGGAAGCGTGTTCCCCGCATCGCCGCCGATCTCAAACCCGACCACCGACTGGGCGATCCCGAGCAGCACCGAGGCGATCGCCACCCCGCGATAGTCGCCGAGACCGCCGAGCGCGATCAGCACAAAGGCGAGAAGGGTGAAATCGTCTGCCGTCTCGGCCGCCATCGGCTCGACCAGGATGAGGAGCGCGCCGGCCGCGCCGGCCAACCCGACCCCGACGGCAAAGGCAACGAGCCGGACCAGCCGGACATTGATGCCAACCGAAAGGGACCCGACCTCCGACTGCGAGGCGGCGAGCAGCGTCTTGCCAAAGCTCGTGTGATTGAGCCAGAGCGAGAGCAGGAGCGCCAGCACCCCGGCAAAGACGCCGCTGACCAGGAGCGATTTGCCGATCGTCACCCCGCCCACCGTAAAGGTCGATTGCAGATAGGGCAGCGAGACGTAGTTGGAGCCGAACACCTGCAGGCCGAGTTCGATCAGCACATAATCGAGGCCAAAGGTCAGCATCAGGCTCAAGAGCTCGGCCTGCTGCGCGCCCAGCCCCATCAGCGGCTCCAGCAGCACCGGCTGCAACAGGGCGCCGACCCCGACCAGGATGACAAAGGCGATCGGGATCGCGATCAAGGGGCTCACCGCGGCATGGGCGGCAAACCACACCGTGAACAGACCGGCGAGCACGATAAAGCTGCCATGGGCGAGGTTGACGACGCCCATGACGCCAAAGATCAGATTGAGGCTCTGCGCCAGCAGCACATAGGTGCCGCCGAGCAGGATGCCGTCACACAGAAGTTGCAAAGCCAGCATCATGGCGCAACCTGTCCGGCTCCGCGTCCGCCCCTTACTGGCCGGGATAGGGGATGATCAGCTTTGCCTGGGCATATTTGGGCGGCGTGATCAGCTTCAGTTCGCCGTGCTGCCACTGCACCATGTACTGGTCATAGCCGGTCGAAAGACCGTCCTGGTTTACCTTGAAGGTGCCGAGGACCGTCTTGACGCTGTGGTGCAAAAACCAGTTGCGCAGTTTTGCCTGATCGAGCGAGTGGGTGCCCTTGACCGCGGCGCCCAGGACCTCGATCGCGGCATATCCGGTGATCGCGTGATAGTCCGGCTCCTGGTGGAATTTGGCCTTGTAGCGGGCGACGATCCCCTGCGAGCCGGCGGTCTTGAAGTTGGGCCACCAGCTTGTGTTGCCGATGATGCCGTTGGCCAACGACCCCAGCGCCTGGCCAAAGGCGGGTTCGACCGTGCCCACCGTCAAGCCGAGAAACTTTGGCACAAAGCCCTGGTTGTGCAGTGCCTTGGCGATGCCGACCGCGTCGGGAAAATAGGTGCAGCCGATGACGACATCGGGATGCGCATTCTTGATCGCCAGCGCGATCGCCGAAAAATCGGGTGAGGGAAGCGAGTAGGTGGTCTGGTAGACGACATTGATGCCGAGCTTTTTCGCCTGCTCGATGCGCGCTCCCGAGCAGGCCAGGGTAAAGGCGGATTTCAGCGCCAGGACAGCGACGCTCTTGGCTCCGTGCTTTTTGGCGATCGGCAGCAATTCATCGAGATAGGTGAGAGATGAAGCGGTCCCCTGAAAGTTCCATTTGTTGCCTTTGACATAAATGTCAGGCATCGAGGCGCCCGGCTCGATCGTGGCCATCTGGTATTTGTTGATCAGCGGCGCCACCGCCTGGGTGATGCCGCTCGAATAGGGTCCGACCAGCAGGTTGACATGATCTTCGGTAATGAGCCGGGTATAGAGCAGCACCGCGGTGCCGGCATTGCTTTTGTCATCGTAGATCTTGAGCTGAAGCTGGCGGCCGAGCCAGCCGCCGTGTGCGTTGGCGTCGGCGACCGCAAGCTCCATGCCCTTCACTTGAAAGTCCGCGTCCTCGGCCAGCGCGCCGGTCTGCGAGATCGTGCCGCCGATGACGATCGGCGGGGCGGCGGCGGCCGGCGATGCGGCGCCAAAGAGCAGCGCGAGCGCGGGCAGCATAAAACTGGCCAAAGCGGCCAGTCTGGCGGGGGTTCGACGCATCGTTCGCCTCCTGGGTTTCTCTTCCCTGGGATATTCAGCTTTTGCAGTCCGCACGCGCATTCCCCGCCGCAAGGCGCCGCTTGTGGGACACAGTCAAGGCCGGGGCGCGAGGGCGAGAGATATTGTGCGCCAATCGTTTCCGGGTCAATCCGGGTGCATGGCGGATTCCCTGGTGATCACCCGGCAACAGGCGCTTTTGCCGCGGCCGCAACCCGGGTATCCTCGGGTGATGAGCGCCTTCCGTTTTGAGCCGATCGACCTGCCGCCCGTCTGCGCGGAATTGCGCGGCGCGGTGCGCGCCTTTATCGCCGAGGAGCTGGACGCCGGGCATTGGGTCCCGGACAGCGACTTTCTCGTTCACCGCTCGGCCGCCTTCAGCCGCCGGCTTGGGGCGCGCGGCTGGATCGGCATGACCTGGCCGGAGACCTATGGCGGGCACGGCCGCACGATGCTCGAACGCTATGTCGTGACCGAGGAACTCCTGGCCGCGGGGGCGCCGGTCGGCGCCCATTGGATCGCCGATCGGCAGAGCGCGCCGCTGATCCTGAGATTTGGCACGGAGGCACAGCGGCACGAATTTCTGCCCGGTATCGCGCGCGGCGAAATCTATTTCTGCATCGGCATGAGCGAACCCGATTCCGGGTCCGATCTCGCCGCGGTGCGGACCCGCGCCGTGCCGGTCGAGGGCGGCTGGGAGGTGAGCGGAACCAAGGTGTGGACGAGCTATGCGCACGAGTCGCATTTTGCCATCACCCTGGTGCGCACCACCCCCGCCACGCAAGACCGCCATCAGGGTCTGTCGCAACTGATCCTCGATCTGCACGCGCCGGGTGTCACGATCCGGCCGATCATCAACCTCGCCGGCGATCACGATTTCAATGAGATCGTGCTCGACCGCGTGTTTGTCCCGGCGGAGCGGCTGGTCGGACAGGAAGGCGAGGGCTGGCGCCAAGTCACCAGCGAACTCGCCTTTGAGCGCAGCGGCCCCGAGCGGTTTCTCTCGGCCTATCAGATCCTTGTCGCGCTGATCCACCAGGCCGGCCCCGACTCTGGAGAAAATTGGGGCGGGCCGCGCGCCGCCGAGGCGATCGGGTCTCTCGCCGCGCAGTTATGGACCCTGCGGCGGATGTCGCTGTCGATCGCCGGGATGCTGCAAGCCGGCGAGATGCCAAATCTCGAAGCCGCCCTGGTCAAGGACCTTGGCAACGCCTTTGAGCGTGCGATCCCCGAACTGGCGCGCCTCGTCGCGCCGGGGCGGCGGCGCGCCGGGACCGAGCGGCTGGAAGAGGTGCTGGCCGCGGCGGTGTTGCACGCGCCGTCCTGGACCCTGCGCGGCGGTACGCGCGAAATCCTGCGCGGCATCATCGCCCGCGGTCTTGGCTTGCGGTGAGGGAGAGATGTCCGACACGCTCGTCTATGACAGCGCGATGCGCCTTTTTGGCGATCTCGCGACGGCAAAGCTGCTGGCTGCGGCGGAAGCGGGCGCATGGCCCGCCCCGTTGTGGGATGCGATCGAGAAGGCGGGGTATTCCGATGTCCTCGCCGGCGGCCTCGCCGGCGCGGAGGACGCTGCGACGATCCTGCGCGCCGCCGGTCACTACGCCGCCCCGATCCCGCTCGCCGAGACAATGCTCGCGCGCTTTTTGTGCGCCGCGACCGGCATTGCCGCTCCCTCCGGACCGCTGACCGTGGCACCGGTCGAACCCGACGACCGCATCCTGCTCGTCGGCGAGACCCTGGCGGGCCGCGCCGGCTTTGTCCCGTGGGGCCGCGATGCCGCTGCGATCGTCCTGATCGCGGACGAGGGTGTGGCGCTCGCGCCGCAGGGGCAGGCGAGCTTTGAGCCGGCGAAGAACCTCGCCGGCGAGCCGCGCGATCATCTGACCGCCGCGGCCGTGGAAACGCCGTTGCAGCCCCTTCCCGACGGGATCGACCGCGACCTCCTGTTGCGTCTCGGCGCTTTGATGCGCGCGGCGCAGATGGCCGGGGCAATGGAGGCGGCGCTCGACCTGTCCACGCGCTACGCCAACGATCGCGTGCAGTTCGGCCGGCCGATCGGCCGGTTTCAGGCGGTGCAGCAGCAATTGGCGCTCTTGGCCGAGGAATCCGCCGCCGCGCTGGTTGCGGCCGAGAATGCCGCGCGCGCCGTCGCCGAAACCCGTCCCTCGGCCGAATTTGCCGTCGCCGCGGCCAAGATCCGCGCCGGCATGGCGGCCGGCAAGGTTGCCGAGATCGCCCATCAGGTGCACGGCGCGATCGGCTTTACGCACGAGCATTCGCTGCACCGTCTGACACGGCGCTTGTGGTCGTGGCGCGACGAGTTTGGCAGCGAAAGCTATTGGTCGATGCAGCTTGGCCGCAACATATTAAACGCCGGCGCCGACGCCCTGTGGCCGGCGATGACCGCGCGCTGAAGCGCCGGATTTGAAGGGGCCGCTCCAATGTCGGACGGACCGCGCTACGAGGATGATTTCTTCGCCTGGACCCGGCATCAGGCCGAAGTGCTGCGCTCGCTCGCGGTCGCCGACAACCGTTTCGATCGCGCCCATCTTGCCAAGGAGATCGAGGATTTGGGCAAGAGCGAGCGCGACGCGGTGAGGGGCCAGATCCGCCGCATCATCGAGCATCTGCTCAAATTGGCTTATTCGCCGGCCGAGCCGCCGCGTTTTGACTGGATGCAAACCGTGCTCGAAGCGCGCCAGACATTGTCCGATAAGATGAGTCCGAGCTTGCGGCGCGACGCCGAAGAGATCCTCGACAAACTCTATGCCGATGGGCGCAAGCGCGCCGCCGCCGCTCTGCGCCGCTACGGCGAACATACCGCCGCCGAGACGCTGCCGCCGGTCTCTCTATTCGCTTGACGACATCTGCCGCGACGACTGGTATCCCCTGCGGCCAGGAGCACAGCCATGGTCAGTACAGCCATGACCCGTGATTTTGTCGGCTACGGCGCCGAGCCGCCCCACGCCGGATGGCCGGGCGACGCGCGCATCGCCGTCAATTTTGTGATCAATTTTGAGGAAGGCTCGGAGCGTTCCTATCCGGCCGGCGACGGCTTCTCGGAGGGCGGTCTGACCGAAATGACAGGCGGCGACCTCGGTGTCCGGGGCCGCGATCTTGCCGCCGAGAGCATGTTTGAATACGGCGCGCGGGTCGGCTTCTGGCGCCTCCACCGGATCTTCACCCGGTTTCAGGTGCCGGTGACGATCTTTGGCTGCGCCCGCGCCTTTGTCGCCAACCCGCCGGCTGCGGCGGCGATCACCGCCAGCGATTGGGACATCTGCAGCCACGGCTATCGCTGGACCAATCACCCCGGACTACCCGAGGACGAGGAGCGCCGCCAGATCGCCGAGGCCGTCCGCCTGATCCGCGAGACCACCGGCAAGACCCCGCTCGGCTGGTATTGCCGCTACGCCCCCTCGGAAAACACCCGCCGGCTGCTGGTGGCGCACGGCGGTTTTCTTTATGATAGCGACACCTATAACGACGAATTGCCCTATTGGGTGCGCGTCCCCGCGGCGAACCCGGGGTCATCGACGCCGCACCTCGTCGTCCCCTATTCGCTGACCACCAACGATGCAAAATTCGGCCGCGGCGTCTTTGGCTCGGGCGAGGATTTTTTTGCCTTTTTGCGCGACAGCTTTGATGTTCTTTATGACGAGGGTGCCGAGCGCCCGCGGCTGATGTCGGTCGGTCTGCACATGCGCCTCACGGGTCATCCCGGCCGCGCCAAGGCATTGATCCGCTTTCTCGAATACATCCGCGGCCGGGACCGGGTGTGGGTCTGCCGGCGCGAGGACATCGCCCGCCACTGGATCGCCCGCTTCCCGCCCCCGGCGTGAGTGTTGCCGGCCATCGCCTCGCGGCCGGCTTCGCGCTAGGATCGCCCGACACGGCGATGGGGAGAGAGGCGCATGGCGACGCATCACACCGTCTCGGCAAGCCCGCAGACCTGCCACTGGGGATTTTTTGATGCCGGCTTGAAGCCGGTCGTGACCGTCGCCTCGGGCGACACGGTCGCGCTCACCTCGGTTTCGGGCGGCCCCGACATATTGCCGGGAGAAAGCCGGTTTGAGATCCTCGCCGATCACCGGGCGATCCACGACGCTCTCGAACCAAAGCTCGGCGCCCATATCCTCACCGGGCCGATCGCGGTCGCAGGCGCCGAGCCGGGCGACGTGTTGCAGATCGACATTCTCGCGATCGAGCCGCGGCAGAACTGGGGTTACACCCGCGTCCGCCCGCTCTCCGGCACGCTTCCCGAGGATTTTCCGATCCGCCGCACCTGGCACAGCGCGATCAA
>JBOHMF010000245.1:0-6656 GCA_050730055.1 Allostellaceae bacterium | reverse complement strand
GCCCCGGCCGTCCCGCTCACCGGCCGCGCCTTGCCGCTGGCGATCCGCTTCGGCCAGCAGCCGCCGGGTGATCTCGGTCCGCGCCGCCTCGGCTTCGCTCGCCGCCAGCCGGCCCTGCGCCAAGTCCCCCTCCAGTTCGGCGAGTTGCCGACGGTAGAGGTCGGCGGCGGTCTCCCCATCCGCCGCCGCGGAGCCGGCCTGTCGCAACAGCGGTCTCGACAGCACCGCGAGGGTGGCGGCGACGAGCAGCGCCGCGGCGAGCCAGAACGCGATCATCATTGCCGTTCGCCGAGCAGCCCGGCGGCGCGGGCGCTTTCCTCGGAGCTCAAAGCCTGCGGTAGCGGAACATTGCGGCGCCGGCGCGCCTGCGCGACCAGCCCGCCGCCGACACCCAGCAGCAATAGCGGGGGGCCAAGCCACAACAGATAGGTGACCGGCTCAAACGGCGGATCGAGCAGGATAAAGATGCCGTAGCGGTGGACGAGATAGGCGATGACCTGCTGATTGCTGTCGCCGGCGGCGATATGGCGGCGGATCAAGAGCCGCAGATCATGGGCGAACGAGGCCGGCGACTCCTCGATCGATTCGTTCTGGCACACGAGACAGCGCAACTCCCGGCCGACCGCCTCGGCGCGCGCTTCGAGCACCGGGTTGGCGAGGCGCTCGGAGGGTTCGACCGCGCGCGCCGCCGGGATCGCACAGAGGATAAACACGCTCGCCAGCACCAGCGCCAGCAAAAGGGCGAGCGCCGATCGCTGCGTCATCCCCTCTCCACCGAGCGCGACACCACCGTGGCTGCACTTTTGTCGGGGGCTGTGTGCGCGGGGCGAGCCGCCGGCAGCCGGAGGCGCAGCCGCCGATCGCTCAGCGAGACCAGCCCGCCAAGCGCGGAGATCGCTGCGCCAAACCAGATCCATGGCACCAGCGGGTTGAAAAAGGCCCGCAGCACCCAGCCGCCATGGCCGTCGGGATCGCCCAGCGACAGATCGAGATCGGTGAGACCGTTGCTGGCGATCGCGGTGTGCGCGGTGGAACTGCCGGCGATCGGGTAGTAGCGCCGCTCGGGATGCACTCTCATCACCGGAACACCGTGGCGCTCGACCACGACGGTGGCGCGCTGCTCGCGGTAGTTGGCGACAGCCTCGTCGCTGACACCCTCGAACAAGAGGGTCCGGCCGGCGATCGCGACGCTCTGCCCGGGGCGCACGGTCGTCACCACCTGGCTGTGCCAGGCCGTCGTCACCGTAATCCCGGCGATCAGAACGCCGACGCCAAAATGGCCGAGGGCGCACCCCAGGCTGCTGCGCGGCAGGCGGACGAGCCGGCGCCACGCCACCGCCGGCGCGGCGCGAAAGAGACCGGAGCGGTCGGCGAGATCGGTGAGGACGCCAAGCATCGCCCAGCTTGCCAGCGCGATGCCGCCGAGCGCCGCCCACGGCGCCGAACCCTCATAGGCCAGGACCGCGAGCGGCACGACGATCGCCCCGACAAAAGCCGGCGCCAGCCGCCGCAGGGTGCCGGGGAGATCGCCCTTGCGCCAGGCGAGCATCGGCCCCACCACCATCGCGGCTACCGCCGGGGCCATGATCGGCAGAAAGGTCGCGTCGAAATAGGGCGGGCCGACCGACAGCTTGACCCCGCTCCACACCTGCGCGAACAGCGGGTAGAAGGTGCCGAGAAACACCGTCGCCATCCCCGCCGACAGCAGCAGGTTGTTGAATGTCAGCGCGCCCTCGCGGCTCACCGGGGCGAACGAATTGCCGGGCAGGATGGAAGGCGCGCGCAGCGCATAAAGGATGAGCGCGCCGCCGACCACCAGCGCGATCAGCATCAGGATGAAGATGCCGCGGCTCGGGGAGAGCGCAAAGGAATGGACCGAGGTGATGATCCCCGAGCGCACGAGAAAGGTGCCGACGAGGCTCATGCCAAAGGTCAGGATCGCGAGCAGCACGGTCCAGCGCTGCAACGCCTCGCGCTTTTCGACGACCGCGGCCGAGTGCAGCAGCGCCGTGCCCAGGAGCCACGGCATGAACGAGGCGTTCTCGACCGGGTCCCAGTACCACCAGCCGCCCCAGCCGAGCACGTAATAGGCCCAATGGCTGCCGGCGGCGATACCGACCGTCAGACTGCACCAGGCGAGCAGCATCCATGGCCGCATCCAGCGCGCCCAGGCGGCGCTGATGCGACCTTCAAGCAGCCCCGCGATCGCAAAGGAATAGGTGATCGAGAACCCGACATAGCCGAAATAAAGCAGCGGCGGATGCAGCGCGAGACCCGGGTCCTGCAACAGGGGATTGAGGGCGCGCCCGTCCGGCGGCACCGGGATCAGCCGCAGAAACGGGTCTGAGGTGAAGAGGATGAAGGCGAGCGTGCCAAAGCATAAGAGACCCTGGATCGCCAATGTGCGCGCGCGCAGCGACAGGGGAATCGCGCGGCCAAAGAACGCGACCCCGCCGCCAAACAAGGCGAGCATGAACACCCACAAGAGCATCGAGCCTTCGTGGCTGCCCCACACGCCGGTGATCTTGTAGATGAGCGGCTCCTCGCGGCTCGAATTCTGATAGACGTTGAGAACCGAGAAATCCGATGTGACAAACGCATGGGCAAAGATGAGAAAGGCGAGCGCGATCAGACCGAGCTGCAACAGCGCCGCGGGCCGCGCCATCTCCATCAGGGCGCGGTTTCTGGCCTGCGCCCCAATGAGCGGCACAACGCCCTGCACCGCGGCAACCAGAAAGGCGAGAATCAGGGCGAAATGGCCGATTTCGACAAGCATGGATCTCCCCCGGCCGGGACCCTAGCACGCGGGATCAGCGCCGACGAGCGTTCGTCGGCGGCGGGGCTGTTGTGCCGCAGCCGGAGCGCGCAGGGGCCAGCGCGGCGCTTTTGGCGCCGGCGCTGCGGCGGGCACCCAAGCGGCCCCGCGCCAACCCGCTGGATCGCGGCGATGGCTTGTCAGGTATCGCTCGTCAAGGGTCCAGGCGCGGGCGAATCGGTCACGTGTCACCCCGTTTTCAGAGGTCTTTCAGCCGGCCGCATCAGATGGTGACATAGGCCGGACCGCGCGCGAAATCGGCCCAGGCCGCGACGCCGGCATTGGCCGCCTGCCAGTTGGGGCGGGTCCGCATCCGCGCATCCCAGCGCATGATGTTGGGATAAGCCGCGAAGGTGCAGCCGATCACGTCACCCAGCGAGAGGATCCCGGAGGCGAGATAGTCGGCGAGGGTGATCTCTTCGCCGCATAGATAAGGGCGCGCCCCGATGATGTGGTCGTTGAGGATGGCGAGCAGGCGCTCGGCGGCCTTCTTGCTGGCCGCGACCAACTGTGTCTGGCCGGTCGGATCGGGCAGCTTGTAGGGGTCAAGAAGCTGCGTGTAGCACAGCCCGTAGCCAAAGGTGCGGTAGAAATTGGTATTGAACCAGTCCATCGCTTCGTTGACGCGGGCGCGCTGCTGCAATTCCCGCGGATAGGCCGGGGAGCCGATCTTGTCCGCGAGGTATTTGAGAATCGCCGAGCTCTCGGTGAGGCGGAAACCGTCATCCTCCAGGAGCGGGACCAGATTGTTGGGATTGATCGCGGCGTAGGCCGGTCCGTACTGCTCCCCGGTCATGATATCGACGACCTGCTGCTCGACCGGGAGCGCATGATCGGCAATAAACATCATGATCGGACGGCAGGTGGTCGAGGCGGGGTGCATATAGAGCTTCATGGCGACAAGCCTCCGCGTTCAAGGATCAGGGTTATGGTTGGATTTGTGGCGACAGCATAGCAAATCCTGCAAGATGCGGCGACAGCTTGCACAGTCCGGAAAGGCGCGGCGATGACCATGACCTTCTATTTTTCGCCCGGATCGAGCGCGATGGCAGCGCATATCGCGCTCCATGAGATCGGCGTGCCGTTTGAGGCTCGGCCGCTCTCCTTTGCGCGGCGCGAGCAGCGCACCCCCGAATACCGGGCGCTCAACCCCGAGGGCAAGGTTCCGACCCTCCTGATCGACGGGCGGCCGCTGACCGAGGTTGCCGGGATTCTCTATTATCTGGCGCGGCGCTTTCCGGAAGCGGGTCTGTGGCCGGCGGGCGACATCGAGGCCGAGGCGCAGGCGGTCTCATGGATGTCGTTTATCGCCGCGACGATCCACCCGGCGCGCCGGCAGGGTCTCGCGCGCTCGCGCGAGGTTTTTGCCTTTGCCGATCACCGTCTGGGAGAGCGGGACTGGACGGTCGGCTCGTATTCGATCGCCGACATCCACCTCTTTCGCCTCTATTGGCGGTTTGTCGGGTGGGCTCATCCGGCGCCGGCGGAATTTCCCGCCCTCGCCGCGCATTACGAGCGGATGATGGCGCGCCCGGCAGTGCAGAAAACCATCGCGATCGAGAGCGCCATCGGCTACGAACTGCCGGGGTGAACTCCATCGCCCGTTCAATGAGACAGCCGCATAGCTCCTGGAGCCGGCAGGACGGCCATGGGCATCCCAGCGGACGGGCATATGATAATTTCGTAATTTCTCATAGCTCCGCTCGATGAATGTCTCAATCTCGCTGACTCCCGAACTGCTGAGCCTGATCAAGGAGAAGGTTGCCTCCGGGCGCTACACCTCGGCCAGCGAGGTGGTGCGCGAAGCGCTGCGCCTGCTGGAGCGCGCCGATCGGCTGGAGAGCGAGCAGATCGAGGCATTGCGTCGCGCTTGGCGCGAGGGGATCGATAGCGGTGATGCCGGTGTGCTCGATTTCGCCGAACTGCGCGAGACGGCGCTGCGCGAAGCGGCATCGCGTTTGCCAGATCAAGATTAGGCGTGGGGGAGATCCGCCACACCTTCCGCGCGCGGCGCGATCTGATTGATCTTTGGCTGCTCATCCACGAAGCCAATCCGGCAGCCGCCGACAGGCACCTTCAGCGAATCGAAGCGCGCATTGAAATCTTGAAGCACTTTCCGGAAGCAGGTCAGCGCCGCAGGGATATCGCTCCCGATGCGAGGGTTCTCGTCGAGCCGCCCTATCTGATCCTCTATCGGCTGATACCCGGAGGGGTACAGATTGTCCGCGTCCTGCACGGCGCCAAGCGCATCAGCCGAGCGGTTTTTCTCGCTGGTTTCGAATGACCGGAAACTGAGCACCAAAACATAAAAGTTATCCATCTTTTCAAAAGTTGCAAAACTTTCGCGCGGCACCCTTGTCAACCCCCTCCGCAGTCTCCACATTCGCCTCACGATAGCGGAAAGGGTGACGAAATGATTGAACAGGTCCGGGGCGACCTGCGGCTTGAGCTCGATGAGCTGCTGCATCAGGTGCGCGAGGCGGGATACGCGGAGGTCCGTCTCAGGAAGCTTTTCCGATTTCTCGACAAGGGCAACAAAGCTGCGGGTACTTGGCGAAAGCTTCTCGAAGAGTGGCAGAGGCTGGGCTATCCCCCGGACGAGCTTTTCATTATCGAGCTTCCGGGCGAGCGAATCTTGCTGGTCTGGCGCAAGCCGGATTCCGTCCAGGATTGGGCAAAACAGCCAGCTTTTCCGTAGGCACGCAGCGCCGCACCCCTCCTAAGTTCGACGTTCCTTCACCCTACTCCGCCGCTGCCTGCACCGCGACCGGCTCGACGCGGGCGGCGCAGTATTTGAACTCGGGGATCTTGCCAACCGGATCGAGTTGCGGGTTGGTCAGGACGTTGGCGGCAGCCTCGGCGTAGCAGAACGGGATGAACACGATCCCCGGCGCCATTGCACTGTCGGCGCGCGCCGTAAGCTCGATGGCGCCGCGCCGGGTGGTGACGCGCACACGCGCGCCGGGGGCGATGCCGAGCCGGCGCAACTCGGCCGGCGCGAGCGAGGCCACCGCCTCCGGTTCGATCTCGTCGAGAACGCTGGCGCGCCGGGTCATCGCCCCGGTGTGCCAGTGTTCGAGCTGCCGCCCGGTGGTCAAGACCAGCGGGTACTGATCATCCGGCTCCTCGGCCGGCGGGACGATTGCCGCCGGCACCAGACGGGCGCGTCCCGAGGGCGTCGGAAAGCCCTCGCCAAAGACGATTTCGTGGCCGGGTTCCGTTTCCGAATCGCAGGGGTAGGTGACCGAGCTTTCGCGCATCAGCCGCTCCCAGGTGATGCCGTGGAGGGACGGCATCGCCTCTTTCATCTCGGCAAAGACATCGCGCGGGTGGGTGTAACGCCAATCGAGGCCGATGCGCCGCGCGATCTCCTGGATGATCCACCAGTCCTGCTGCGCATTGCCCGGCATCGGCAGGGCGGTGCGGCCCATCTGGACCTGCCGGTTGGTGTTGGTAACGGTGCCGTCCTTCTCGGGCCAGGCCGAAGCCGGCAGAACGACATCGGCGTATTTTGCGGTCTCGGTCAGAAACAGATCCTGGACGACGAGATGTTCGAGCTTGGCCAAGGCCTCGCGCGCATGTTGCACATCGGGGTCCGACATCGCCGGGTTCTCGCCCATGACGTACATGCCGCGGATCGTGCCGGCGTGGATCGCGTCCATGATCTCGACGACGGTGAGACCGGCGCGCGGGTCGAGACTCGTTTCCCACAGCGTCTCAAAGCGCTGGCGCACCTCCTGGTCGGTGACCGGCATGTAATCGGGATAGACCATCGGGATGAGTCCGGCGTCGGAAGCGCCCTGCACGTTGTTCTGGCCGCGCAGCGGGTGCAGCCCGGTCC
>JBOHMF010000244.1:0-6659 GCA_050730055.1 Allostellaceae bacterium | reverse complement strand
GCGGCGCCCCCCGCCCGGCGGCGCGGGACGATCGGGTTTGCGTCCTTTCTCGCGCAATGGCCGGAGCTGTCGATCGCGATCCCGGCCGCCCAACTCCAGGCAGACCACGCCGGTCTCGGCGCCGACGGGATGTTGCGTGCTGTGCGCCCTGCAGCGGGGCCGTTCTGCTCCTGTCCCGTTCTGACCTTGCCGGCCGGGCGGTATCGCGTGCGGATCACCGGCGAGGCCGCCGCCGGCGCCGCCTACAGCGTCGAGGCGCTCTGTCGCCTTGGCGGACGCGCCGCCGCACCCCTGCGCGAAGAGCGCTATGTTCGGGATCACCCGATCGCCGGCATCCTTGCCGAGCTTGTTTTTTCCAGCGACATCGCCCTGCGCGATTTTCACGTTGTCGTTCGCGTGGCGGACCCTCCGGCGGCGCTTGCGATCGCCTCTCTGGCAATCACCGGGGATCGGCTGCGCCCGGACCCGGAGGTGTGAGACCCGGCAGCCGCCGCTCCGCGACCGCCAGCAAAAGCGCAACTTCCGGCGCGGCGGCATCGTCCGGGACAACGGCGATGCGATGGCGGTCGAGCGTCATCCCATACCCGGCTTCGATCGCGCCGATCACCGCTTCATCGGTGGCAACAAACCCCTCGCTCGCCGCCAGCAGCCGGCGTTCGAGCGATGCGACCGGCTCCGTGCCGGCGCGATCGGGCGGGTCGAGGCGGGTGACGAGCGGCCATTTGCCCTCACGCACAAAGGCGATTGCCACGGCGTCGCGCAGTCCGGCACAGACGGCGGCGATCGGTCGGCGCCGGGCGATCTCCTCGACCTCGGCCAACATCGTCAGCGAGGCGTTCAGGAGATCGGGCGGGATCGACCCGCCGGAGGCCGGGTCCGGCAGAGGCTCGGGAAAAGTGCGCGCGACCAGGCGATGAACCCACACCTCGTCCTCGAAATCGACCCGATCGTGGCCGGCGCCACGGGTCAGCACATGCACCTGGTGGCCCGCGGCGGCGAGCGCACGGGCGAGCGCGTGCGCGGAGCAGCCGGTCTCTTCGGCCACCGCGGGGGGATAGGTCGGGCTGAGCAGGACAAAACAGCGCTGCCGCGCCGCCGGCAGGTGGGTGTGAAAGCGGACAAAAGCGGCAGGGTCGCCCCTGAGGCGGACCGGGTCGGCGAGCCGGCGCCGGCCGCTCATCGCGCGCGCCATCCCTTCGCGCAGCGCGGCTTCGGCCTCCTCTTCGAATTTCTGTGCCGCCTCTGCGGGCAGGATACCCCGCTCGATCCAGCCCCGCACATCGGCGCGGCTCCCGGCGACAAACCCGGCGATGTCGGTGAGGATGCGATCGGTCGGGACAAAGCGCGCGGCATTGATCAGGGCGAAATAGGTCTTGTTCTTGATCATCGAGTACCAGCTGGTCATCACCCGCTGCTCGTTGCGCACCGAACTCGGCAGATATTTGTGATGAACGATGCCGCGGTCGCTCTGCGCGATGTGCCAG
This sequence comes from Allostellaceae bacterium, assembly GCA_050730055.1. Lineage (GTDB taxonomy): Bacteria > Pseudomonadota > Alphaproteobacteria > ATCC43930 > CGMCC-115725 > AP-15. The sequence continues at coordinate 5,175 of JBOHMF010000244.1, read as the reverse complement.
CCGCGATCGACAAACCGGATCATCAGATCGGTCTCGTCGTAGAGGTACTCGTACTCCTCGTCGATCCCGCCGACATCAGCGAGCGCCTCGCGGCGAAAGGCGCTGTTGATGTTGAGATGCGGGACCGTGAAGGACAGCGGAAAGTTGAACTCGGGGGCGGCGCGCTCCCAGGACCGGTTGCCGAGCCGATCGACCGTCTCAAAGCGGGCCTCGTAATCCTTGCCGGTATGATCGTGCAGCCAGCCGCCGGCGACGGCGACCCGGGGATCGTCCAGCAGCGGCACGAGATCCTCCAGCCACTCCGGTTCGGGCACCTCGTCATCATCGATAAAGGCGATGATCTCGCCCGAGGCGATCGCGACACCGATATTGCGCGACTGGGCGATGTTGCGCGCCGGGCAATATCCGGCCTTGATCTCTCCCTGCCACGATTTCAGCAATTCGCGGGTGCCGTCGGCGGTCGGACCCGGCACCACGACCAGTTCGAGATCGGGATAGCGCAGATAGCGCAGGCTCTCGATCGTATTGCCGAGGATGGCCGCGCGGCCGTCGGTATTGATGATGATCGAGACCCGCGGGCCGCCGCCCATGCCATCCCCTCCCCGCAGCGGCGGCGTCTCAGGCGCGTTCCGGCAGCGCGCCGGGGCGGACCTCGCCGTTTGTCCGGGCCGGGCGATCCGGGCGCGCGCCCAGCGCATCGACCTCGCGGCGCAAGTCCTCGACCATGCGGGCGAGGCGCGCCTGCTCATGGGCCAGGGCATTGAGGCTGGCGACGCCGTTGAGCAAGGCCGGCGAATGCTGGCGCCAGTTCGCGTCGAGCCGGGCGATCGGCTCCCAGCACAGCGCCAGGAGTTCGCCCGCGGCCGGCGACACCGGGCGTTCCAATGCGAGAGCGCGGAAATAGGCGGCCGCAGCGTCCTCCTTGCGGCCCTGGAGTTTCAGCACGTGCCCCAGTTGCAGGTGGGTGTCGGCGCTCTGGCCGTCGAGAGCGAGCGATTTCCGGTAGGCGGTTTCGGCCTCCGCCATGTTTCCCCCCTCCTTCAGGGCGTGCCCATACTGGACCCAGATGCGCGCATTGCCCGGGTCCTTGGCCAGCACCTCGCGATAATGCCGGGCGGCGAGCGGCCAATCGCCGGCGTCGCGCGCTCGATCGGCGAAGGCCAGCACGGTTTCCCGGGTCCGTTTTCGCCGCAATTTCAGCATCGCTGATGTCCCCCGAACGCCGGCCCCGCGCGGCCCCTGCGAGCGGCGGCGACGAAACCATCGCGGCCCCGCGAAGTCAAGGCGAGGGCCGCCCCGGAGCGCCGGGATCACAGCGCCGCGAGGGCGGCGGCGATGCGGGGGGCGGCGCAGCCATCGCCATAGGGCGAGACGCCGCGGGCCATGCGGTGATACCAGGAGGGGTCGTCCAGCAGGCGTCGGGCCTCGGTGAGGATCAGTTCGGGATCGGTGCCGACCAGCCGCGCCACCCCGGCCGCCAGCGCTTCCGGGCGTTCGGTGACATGGCGCATGACGAGAACCGGCTTGCCCAGAGCCGGCGCCTCCTCCTGTACGCCGCCCGAATCGGTCAGCACAAAATGACTGTGCATCAGGGCGGCGACAAAGCCCTCGTAATTGAGCGGCGGGACCAGGCAGACCCGATCGAGACCGCCGAGCTCGGCCGCAACCGTCTCGCGCACATTGGGGTTGGGATGGACCGGCAGCAGCACCGCGACCGAGGGATCGGTCTCGACGAGGCGCCGCACCGCCGCGGTGATCTGCCGCAACGGTGCGCCAAAATTCTCGCGCCGGTGGACGGTGACGAGGATGAGCCGCTGTTCGGCCGCGATCGTCACCGGCAGCGGCGGGCGCCGCTCGGCCGCCCAATAGAGCGCGTCGATGACGGTGTTGCCGGTGATCAAGACGTGCTCCGCGGGCACCCCTTCGCGCAGCAGGTTGGCCTTGGCCTCTTTGGTTGGGGCAAAGTGGAGCCGCGCCGCCCGGCTGGCGACGACGCGGTTGAACTCCTCCGGAAAGGGCTGGCGCAGATCACCGGTACGCAGCCCGGCCTCGACATGACAGAACGGCACGCGGCGGTAAAAGGCGGCGATCGCCGCGGCCAGCACGGTCGTGGTATCGCCCTGCGCCAGCACCGCATCGGGCGCCGCCGAGGCGAGGACCGCGTCGAGCGCGCCGAGCGCGCGCGCGGCAAAATCGCCGAGCCCCTGATTGGCGCGCATCAGATCGAGATCGCGGTCGGGGCGGATCGCAAAAAAGCGCAGCACGTCGTCGAGCATCTCGCGATGCTGCGCCGTCGCCACGACAAGGAGATCACACCAGCCCGCATCGCGCAGGGCGAGGATGACCGGGGCCAGCTTGATCGCCTCGGGCCGGGTGCCGACGACGCACAGCACCTTTTTGCGGCGGCCTGTCAGAGGCGTCATGCCGCGCCGGCCGCGACGACGAGAGTGCGCGAATCGGGGCCGAGCGGCTGGCCGGTGAAATCGGCACTGAGCGCGGCGATGCGAAATCCGGCCCGGCACAGCACCGCGGCCAACTCGTCCGGCCGATAGCCCCTCTGTCGGCTCTCGGTCGTCACCTCGTGCAGGACGCGGCCGGCGTCGTCGCAAAAACGGTAGCAGCGAATGATCCGGTTGACGCTCGGGTATTCGTCGGGGACGAGGCGCTTGCGGCGTTCGAGCCAGGTCCCGTCGGCCAGCCGCCGCCGATAGTCGAAAATCTCCTCCCCCGCCCGCGCTTCGACCTGCGGGTCGGGGATGAAGACATCGAGCAGAAAAGGCGCCTGCGGGGCGAGGGCGGCGCGGATTGCGGCGAGCGCTCGCGCCCGCTCCCCCTCATCGATCAGATAGGTGAGGGCCGAGAACGGGCAGAGGATCGCGGCAAAGGGTTCGGCAAAGCCAAGCCGCCCCATGTCCATCGCCGCCAGAAGCGGCGGTCGCGGATGGCCCGCGGCCTTGCGCCGCAGCACCCGCAGCATCGGCAGCGACAGATCGACGCCGACGATGTCGAGGCCGCATCCGGCGAGCGCCAGCGTGATCCGCCCGGTGCCGCAGCCGAGTTCGAGGATGCGCCCGGAAATGTGCCCGGGAATATGCCCGGGCCGCCCGCCGCGGGCGGCAACGCACGCCTCGCAGTAATAACCGACATCGCGCCCGTCGGCGTTCCTCGCCATGTCGTCATCGTAGAATTCGGCGATTCGGTCGTAGGACTGTGCCGCGCTCACGGCCGCCCCGCCTGCCGCTTCAGACGAGCCGCTCGGGCGCGATCGCCCGTCCCGCGGTGCGCGTAGCGAGCCAGGCGAGCGCCTGCGCCGCAAACAGCGCGCACCACACGTTGCGCGGCCCGGTTTCGGCGCGGAACAGCACCGCGCCCTCGCTGGTGACGTGATCGAGAAGGGCGCCGCACAGCGCCATCGCCGGTCCCCAGGGATCGAGAGCGGCCTCCCCTTGTGCCACGGCGAGGATGCGAATCGCCTGGGCGAGGACATCGGCGCGCACCTCCCCGCGCGCGAGGGTCGCGTCGGGCTGCGGCGCGGCGAGAGACACCGCATTCTCCGGCAGCCAGCCGTCGGCCGGCACCGCCGTGCCGGCAAGGCTCGCATCGGTCACCTCGCCGGCCAGAATTGCGCCTTCGAGCGCATAAAGGCGCGGGTGCATGTCGGCGTGCTCGCTGGCCCGGTCGCGCCAGACAGCGAGCGTCTGCCGGGCCGCCTCCGCCAATCTGCCCGGCAGCCAGACCGCCGGCGCCTGCAATATGGCCGCGGCGGTCTTGGCCTGAAACGGGCCGGGTTCGGTTGACCAGCGGCGCGGCAGCGGACCGCCAGCGTCGATGATCCGATGGGTCGCCAGGGTGCCGTCAGAGCCGATGCAGCGCACGAGCCAAGGGACGATCCGCTCGGCTGCGGCGGCGCAGGACCCGGTGCCGATCAACGCGGCGGCATGGGCCAGACCGCGCAGGATCATCGCCATGTCAAAGCTGAACACCGCCCGGTTGCGCCAGTCGGGTGCCGCTGCGGCAAGATAAAACCGGGTCTGCGGCGGCTGCGGCTGCGACCAGGCTCGCGCGAGAAAATCGACGGCGGCGCGGGCGCACGCTGCCACTGGTGCATGCTCCCCGGCAAGGCCGGAGATCCAGCTCAGCCAGTAGCCGGTGATCTCGCCGTAGGCAAAGCTGGGGCGGCCATCGCTCTCCAGCCATCCCGCGATGGCGCCGGTGTGGGGTCCGCTCTGCACCTGGATTGCGGGACTGAGCAGCCATTCCTCGATCCGCCTCGCCCGGGCGGAGATTTCGGCCGGCGCCGGCGCCGGCCGCGCCAGCAGCGCGGCAGCGGAAGTGCGGTTCATCATCAGCGGGAATGTCCGAAGGGGTGAAAAATCCGAGGTTCTTCCCTTCTATACAAACCGCTTTCCCGGAGCAACCTTTGCGCCAACCGGAGCCTGTTGTCTTTTCCGGTTATGCACCCTCAAAATGTCGCAATCCTGCCCGAGCCTTCCGCGCGGCAGGTCGCATGTCTGCCACTTCCCTTTGTTGCTGATCGCTGCGATGTCTCTTGTCCTTCTTGCCCCCGGCCGCGGGCGCCGCGTCAGCCGCCGCGAGGCCGGTTTCACGTTGCTCGAACTGCTCGTCGTGCTGGCGATTCTCGGACTTCTGATCGGGCTGGTGGCGCCGCGCGTGCTGGGCGTCTTTGGCACCGCCAAGGAGAAGGTCGTGCGGCTCAATATCGCCGGTCTCGGCACCGAGCTCGACATGTACAAGCTCGATGTCGGCAGCTACCCGACCACCGAGCAGGGCCTGCAAGCCCTCCTGGCGCGGCCGGCCGGCGTCGCCGACTGGGACGGCCCCTATATCAAGGGCACCAAGATGCCGGACGACCCCTGGGGCCATCCCTATGTCTATCGCAGCCCGAGCGAGCGCGCCGGCTTTGCCTACGATCTCTATTCGCTCGGGCCGAGCGGGCAGACCGGAGGCAGCGGCCGGGATGCGCCGATCTACAATCAGTAAAAGCGCCGGCAGTAAAAGCGCCGGCAGTAAAAGCGCCGGCAGTAAAAGCGCCGGCAGTAAAAGCGCCAACCGGTCAATCGACGCGATTGCCAAAAGCCAGAACGAGATAACCGCCGGGCAGACCCAGTCCGGCCATCACGACGGCGGCGCGCTCGGCGCGTGCCTTGCCGGGAC
>JBOHMF010000243.1:0-6678 GCA_050730055.1 Allostellaceae bacterium | reverse complement strand
GCCGCCCTGAAGGCGCACCACGGCAAACACCTTCAGCTTGAGGAAAAATCCAAGGCCGCGTAACGTTCCAATCCGGCAACGCCCGCTCGACCAAGTTCAACAGAGAGCGGGACATCCCCCCATCCAGCGAATTGCAGACCAGATCGGCACCAGCACGCCGGATAAGCCGGTTCTGCACCTTGAGATTAGAACTAACGACTGCCGCGCACTTGAGCGAGCGATTCACGCAGTTCTTCGGGTCCGAGGTCGAAAGATCGTAGGCGGTGGGGACGAGTGGTTTAAGGCCACTCGCGATGAGGTCATTGGGATTTATCGCTTCATATGCGAGCCGGCATCCGAAGTGATATGAGAGCGGAATCGGCGGCTCGCAACGCTTCCAGGCTATTGCAAAGGTTTCGCTCTTGCACAATTCGCTCGCAAATGAACCAAGATTATGTGCTGACGCTAAGCAGCCCTTTTCTGGATGATTCACACATCGCCCTATATGCAGCCCGATGCTCCCTCTCCACCCTTGGAGGCGGAGAGGGAGTTTGTCCATGGATCAGCAAAATCTTGCTTAGCCGCGTTGTCCGGGTGCACATGGGAACAGAGCTTGAGTGATCACCCAGGCCGGCGGCCACGCGCGAGAAACCCGTCATTCTTGAGACCGGGCTTGCCGTAGGTGAGCGGAGTTCCGGCCAGTGTCTCGACGCTTCCGCCGGCGGCTTCGAGGATCGCCTGCCCGGCCGCGGTGTCCCACTCCATCGTCGTGCCAAAGCGCGGATAGAGATCGGCCTCGCCCGCGGCGATGACGCCGAATTTGAGGGCGCTGCCGCAGCTTTTGCGGGCCTGCACCGGATAGTCGCGCAAGAACTCGGCGAGGCGGCGGCTGTTCTCGTGCGAGCGGCTGTGGATGACGACCAGCCCCTCCCTGGGCGCGGGGCGCGCGGCGAGTTGCCGGGCCATGCCGCTGCGCACGCTGCGCGTCGCGGTGCCCGGCCCGCAGGCGGCGTAGGTGACGCCCTGTACCGGGCCGTGGACGACGCCGAGAACCGGTCGGCCATCCTCGACAAGACCGATGCTGACTGCGAACTCGCCGTTGCGGGCGACAAATTCCCTGGTCCCGTCGAGCGGATCGACGACCCAGAAGCGCGCCGCTGCCGGCGGCAGACCGTCCGCCTCAACGAGTTCTTCGGAGACGATCGGGATGTCGGGAAACGTCTCTTGCAGCATCGCGACAATGACCCGCTCGGCGGCGAGATCGGCCTCGGTCACCGGGGTCGCATCGGATTTCTTGAAGACCTCGAACTCCCCGGCATAGACCCTCATGATTTCTTCGCCGGCGGCGAGCGCCGCCCGCCGCGCGACATCCAGCAACTCTTCACGCGAAGCGGTCATTGCGCGCTCCCCCGGGTTTCGCGGATCGCCCGCCACACCCGCTCGCGGGTCAGCGGCATGTCGAGATGGGCGACGCCAAACCCGGCGAGCGCATCGACGACGGCATTGACCAGAGCCGGCGGCGAGCCGATCGCGCCGGCCTCGCCCGCGCCCTTGACGCCCAAGGGATTGGTGCGGCACGGGACGATGTTGTAGGAGAACTCGATCGGCGGCAGATCGTCGGCCCGCGGCAGCGCGTAATCGGTCAGATCGCCGGTCACGAGTTGGCCCGTCTCGGGATCGTATACGACGCGCTCCAGCATCGCCTGCCCGATCCCCTGCGCCACCCCGCCCTGCACCTGCCCGCGCAGCAAGAGCGGGTTGACGACCGTGCCAAAGTCATCGACGACCAGATAGCGCTGGATTTCGACGGCGCCGGTCTCGGGATCGACCTCGACCTCGCAGAGATGAACGCCGTTCGGAAAGGTCGGCGCCGGCGGGGTGAAATGCCCGCTCTCGGCAAAGCCGGGTTCGAGCCCCTCCGGCAGTTGCACCGGGTTGAAGGCGGCGCGCGCCACCTCGACCAGCCCGACCCGGCGGTCGGTGCCGGCGATCGCAAAGGCGCCGTCGGCAAAGGCGACATCGGCCTCGGCCGCTTCCATCAGATGAGCGGCGATCCGGCGGCCCTTGGCGATCAGCTTCTGCGCGGCGTGGTCGAGCGCGGCGCCGCCCACCGGCAGCGAGCGCGAGCCGCCGGTGCCGCGGCCAAAGCCGATCGCCGCGGTGTCGCCCTGCACGACGCGGATCTGGTCAAAGGGCAGCCCCAACCGCTCGGCGGCAAGCTGGGCATAGGCGGTCTGATGCCCTTGCCCGGAGGATTGCGTGCCCATCAGGATGGTCAAAGTGCCGGCCGGATCAAAGCGCAGTTCGGCAAATTCGTCGGGCGGAAAACCCGACTGCTCGATATAGGTGGCAAAGCCGAGACCGCGAACGCGACCGCGGCTTTTGGCGGCGGCGCGCCGGGCAGGGAAATCCGCGGCGTGCGCAGAGCCAAGTGCGTCCTCCAGATTGCGGCGGAAATCGCCGCTGTCATAGGTGAGACCGAGCGCGGTCTTGTACGGCATCGCTTCGGGCCGGATGAAATTGCGCCGGCGCAATTCGTCGGGGGCGACGCCCAGCCGGCGAGCGGCGAAATCGACCAGCCGTTCGAGCGCATAGGCCGCCTCCGGCCGGCCGGCGCCGCGATAGGCATCGACCGGGACGGTGTGGGTAAAGACCCCCTTGACCCCGACATGGATAGAGGGGATCGCATAGACCCCGCTCAGCATCGGGCCACCCGACATGGTCGGGATCTCGGGGGCGAAATTCGACAGGTAAGCACCCATGTTGGCGATCGTCTCGACCTTGAGGCCCTGAAAGCGCAGCCCCTCGTCGAGACAGAGTTCGAGCCGGGTGATGTTGTCGCGGCCCTGGTCGTCGCTGACAAAGGATTCGCCGCGCTCGGCAGCCCACTTGACCGGACGGCCGAGCTTTTTCGCCGCCCACAGCACGAGGATCTGCTCGGGGTAGAGAAAGAATTTCATGCCAAAGCCGCCGCCGACATCCTCGGTGACGACGCGGATGCGGTTTTCCGGGACGTGAAAGACGCTTTCGGCCAGGAGGTTGCGCAGAAAATGCGAACCCTGCGTCGAACTCCACAGCGTATAGGTGTCTTCGCCCGGATCGTATTCGCCAAGCGCGCCGCGCGGCTCCATCGAGGTGACGATGACGCGGTTGTTGACGAGTTCGAGGCTGATGCGGTGGCGCGCCCCCTCGGCGGCGCGCGCGACCGCGGCGGCGTCGCCCAACCCCCAGTCAAAGCACAGGTTGCGCGGTGCCGCCTCCCAGACCTGCGGCTGTCCGGCCTCAAGCGCGCGCGCGGTCTCGATGCAGGCCGGCAGCGCCTCGTAATCGACCGCGATCCGCTCGGCGGCGTCGCGCGCAGCGGCAAGGCTGTCGGCAACGACCAGCGCCACACCGTCGCCGACATGGCGCACCTGCCCGCTCGCGAGCGCCGGGTAGGGCGGCAGCACCGCCGCCGAGCCGTCGCGGTTCTGCACGGGCGACAGGCAGGGAATGGTGCCGACACCGTCCGCGGTGAGATCGGCCCCGGTATAGACCGCCAGCACGCCGGGGGCGGAAGCCGCCGCTTCCGTCTCGATCGCGCGGATCTGCGCGTGCGCGTGCGGCGAGCGTAACAGAACAGCGTGGGCCTGACGGGGCCGCACCAGATCATCGGTGTAGCGGCCGCGGCCGGTGATAAAGCGCCGGTCCTCGACGCGGCGGACCGGCTGGCCGATGCCGAACTGCGCCATCATTCTCTCCTCCGCTGCGTCAACCCCTCCGAGAAGATAGGTGTTGCGGCGCCCGGCGGCCATGGTTTTGCCCTGGGGTTTTGCTCCAGGGTTTTGCCCGAGGGCCGCACGGGAACCCGCCGCGCCGGCGGTAGCCGAACATGATCGGGGAGGCTCCAGCAAACCGGCGGGTCATCGAGACCGATATTCCGGCGCGGCTCGACCGCCTGCCGTGGAGCGGGTTTCACACCCTCGTCGTGGTCGCGCTCGGCATCACCTGGGTCTTGGGCGGGCTTGAGGTGACGCTCGCCGGCGCGATCGCCGGCGCCCTTGAAGAAAGCCCGGTGCTGCGCTTTACCGCGGCCGAGGTCGGCCTCACCGCCAGCGCCTATCTGATCGGCGACGTCGCGGGCGCGGTGCTGTTCGGCTATCTGGTCAGTGCGGGTCTGATGGTCGGGGCGGCGCTCGTCGAACTCGCGATCGGCAGCAAGGCCGAGCGCATGCCCCTGGAACGCGTTGCCCGCCCGCTGTCGAGCCTCGGCGACGAGCCGCGCGCCGGCCGGTCCGAAAAATGTCCTACTCTGCGAGGTGGATCACACAGGCCTTCCCATTCCCAAAGTAGAAACATTTCCGAAGTAGAGTGATGCTGCGAAGAACCGCGGGTCACGGGAAAGTGCGCCACCACTCCATTCGGATGGGAAGGTTATCATGTCCGAAAGACACGACACTCACATCGGCGCCGGACCGGCCGGCATCCATTCCTACGTCCACGTCGCCCGGCGGCCCTACCTCAAGACCTATTTCAAATTGCGCCCGAGCGGTCTCGCTCCGCGTGCGGCCGGGGCCAGTCCGTGGAATGTCCCCGATCTGTGCACCGCCTACAACTGGCCAAACGGGCTCGAGGGCGGCGGCGTCATCGCCATCGTCGAACTGGGCGGGGGCTGGGTGCAGTCCGACCTGGACCAGTTCTTTGGTGGGATCGGCCAGCCGCCGCCGCAGATCACCAACGTCTCGGTGGACGGAACCCAGAACAACCCGGGTGTTTCCGACGCCGACGGCGAGGTCGCGCTCGACATCGAGGTCGCCGCCGCCGCCTATTATATGGCGACCGGCCAGCCCGCGGTGATCCGCGTCTACTGGGCCCAGGACATCGCCACTGCGGTGCGCGCCGCGACCGCCGACGGCTGCGATGTGTGCTCGATCTCGTGGGGCGCGGACGAAGCCAATTGGGGAGCTCAAGCCGGGCAGGACATGGAAAACGCCGCTGAGGCTGCGACAGCTTCCGGCATGGTCGTGTTCGCCGCCGCGGGCGACAATGATTCGAGCGACGGCGGGCCGAACCCGGCCAATGTCGATCTTCCCGCCTCGGCCCCTCATGTGATCGGCTGCGGTGGCACGCGCAAGACCCCGACCAGCGAAACCGTGTGGAACAACGATCCCGGCACTCCGAGCGGCGAGGGCACGGGCGGCGGCTATTCGACCCTGTTCACGCCGCTGCCCGGATGGCAGGTCGGGGCGCCGAACGGTCCCGGGCGGATGGTGCCGGACGTGGCGGCCAACGCCGACCCGGTCACCGGCTACAACATTGTGCTCCACGGCGCGACAACGCCGATCGGCGGGACCAGCGCGGTCGCCCCGCTCTATGCCGGGCTGTTCGCCGCCTTTGGCAAAAAGCTCGGCTGGATCACGCTAAAACTGTGGCTCAACCAGACCTGCTTCAACGACATCACCGAGGGCGACAATGGCGCCTTTCGCGCCCGTCCCGGTCCCGACCCGTGCACCGGCCTCGGCTCGCCGATCGGCACCAAGCTGGCCGCGTTGCTCAACGCGCCGGCCGGCGGAGCGACGCGGCTGAGCGCGCTTGAAGCCGAGAACGCGCGGCTGCGCCAAACCATCGACGAGTTGCGGGCGCGGTAGTCTGAAAGGGGCGCGGCGGCGGGGGGCGCGTCGCCACATCCCCCGTGTGGCACGGCGGCGGGCAATCGCCTACATTATCACTCATCATGGTCCCGCTCCTGGTTGCCGAGCGCCCCGAGGGCGACATCGAAAAGCCGTTCCGGCTCTCTTCGGAGTTCATGCCGGCCGGCGACCAGCCGCAGGCGATCGACGAATTGTGCCATGGCATCGCGCAGGGTGAGCGTGATCAGGTCCTCCTCGGCGTCACCGGCTCGGGCAAGACCTTTACGATGGCGCAGGTCATCGCCCGCACCGGGCGCCCGGCGATCATCCTCGCGCCAAACAAGACCTTGGCGGCCCAGCTCTACGGCGAGATGAAGAGTTTCTTTCCCGACAACGCGGTCGAATATTTTGTTTCCTACTACGACTATTATCAGCCCGAAGCCTACGTCCCGCGCACCGACACCTATGTCGAGAAGGAATCGTCGCTGAACGAACAGATCGACCGCATGCGCCATGCGGCGACGCGGGCGATCCTGGAGCGGCGCGATGTCGTCGTCGTCGCCAGCGTCTCCTGCATCTACGGCATTGGCTCGGCCGAGACCTATTCGCAGATGACCCTGTCGCTGGCACAAGGCGACCGCATCGACCGCCGGCATCTCTTGGCCCATCTTGTCGAATTGCAATACCGCCGCAACGATAACAATTTTCTGCGCGGCGCCTTTCGCGTGCGCGGCGACACGATCGAGATCTTTCCGGCGCATTATGAGGACCGCGCCTGGCGGCTGTCGCTGTTTGGCGACGAGATCGAGGCGATCCACGAGATCGACCCCCTGACCGGCGAAAAGGTTGCCGCATTGCAGGCGATCAAGGTCTACGCCAACAGCCATTACGTGACGCCGCGGCCGACTCTGTTGCAGGCGATCGAGGAAATCAAGCGCGACCTCAAGCTGCGCCTTGACGAACTGCATCGCGATGGCAAGCTCCTCGAAGCGCAGCGGCTCGAACAGCGCACCACCTTTGATGTCGAAATGATCGAGGCGACCGGCAGTTGCGCCGGCATCGAGAACTATTCGCGCTATCTGACCGGGCG
>JBOHMF010000242.1:0-6707 GCA_050730055.1 Allostellaceae bacterium | reverse complement strand
GGGGCCGGCACGGCCGGAGCTGGACCAGCCTCCCCGGCAACCTCAATGCGTCCTTTCTGGTCCGACCCGCCCCGCTACCCTGCGAGACGCCTCGGCTCGGCTTCGCCGCGGCGCTTGCGGTCGCCGAGACACTTGGCCGTTATCTGCCGGAGACCCTCCGCCCGCGCCTGAAATGGCCGAACGACGTGTTGCTGGCCGGCGGAAAGATCGCGGGCATTCTCCTCGAGCGTGGCGATGACTGGGTGGTGATCGGGATCGGCGTCAACCTCGCCGACAAGCCATCCGGTCTCTCTTATCCCGCCGCGGCGCTGGTCTCGTTCGTTTCGCCGCCGGCGCCGGCCGATTTCCTGCCGAGCCTCGTCATTTCGCTGGAAGGCTGGCTCGGCCGGCTCGAGCGCGACGGCTTCGAATCGATTTTCACCGCCTGGAGCGCATTTGGCCCGGTGCCTGGCGAGGCGCTCAGCGTACGCATCGGGGAAGAAATCGTCTCCGGCCGCTTCGCCGGCCTCGGGCCGGAGGGCGCGCTCCGGCTCGAAACGGCCTCGGGCCTCAGGACAATTCATTCGGGCGAGGTCCTGGATCCGGCCCCGCTTGCCCCCGAACCACCAAAAGAGATCGGCGGCCCTCCCGGCCCTGAGCCGACCCGCTACGGCGACTGGCAATACAAAGGTCGCGTCAGCGATTTCTAGGCTTCGGCTGCTGCCCACGGCGCTTCGGCCGCCTGGTCGCTGCCGAGATCAACCGGGGGCTCCCGCCAGGCAGGATCATCTGCTACATCGCCCGACAAGACTGGCTGCTGCACGAGGAGCCAAACGATTTCTGGCGCTTCACTGACGAGGCGCTGAAGCTCCTTCCACCCACCGACAGATCGGCGTCAAGCCGCACAACTTCACCCAGCACCTCCATCTCGTTCACATCTGCCGGCATGCGGATCGTCCCGGCGTCTACGACGACACCGATCGAGATCGACCCGCCGCGGCACTCATCTGATCGATACGAAAACCCCGCCGTTCTGGAATCCTCTCAGACACGGCTGATGAACGCACGCGTGCGAGCTGACTGCGGGCAATCCAAAACGTCACCAGCCGGACCCGACTCCACTATTTGTCCGTCCTCGATGAACACCAGATATGTCGCAACCTCGCGCGCAAACCTAAGCTCATGCGTGACGATCACCGAGGTGCGATCGCGGAGAGCCAAGTCGCGAATGACATCCAGCACCTCCCCCTTAAGTTCAGGGTCGAGCGCTGAAGTCGGCTCGTCGAACAGCATCACCATCGGGTCCATCATCAGAGCTCGCGCAATAGCGACCCGCTGTTGCTGGCCGCCGGACAGGCGGGCCGGATACGCCCTTTGCTTTTCAGAAAGGCCGACTCTGCGAAGCAACTCCGTGGCCCGTTCCAATGCCTTACTCTTCGGCCAGCCAAGTACGCCAATGGGAGCCTCAACCAGATTCCCGATAACCGTAAGGTGCGGGAATAGATTAAAGGACTGGAAGACCATTCCCACTTTCGCCCGGTAACGGGCAATCTCACGACCGCTGAGCAAGCGACCTTGGTTTCGGATCCCATCAGGGGAGATTTCACTGCCGTCCACGCAAATCCGGCCACCTTGGATCTGCTCGAGGTAGTTAATGCACCGTACCAACGTGCTCTTGCCAGATCCGCTCGGTCCAATGACCGCCACAACCTCGCCTGATCGAATATCAAACGTGATACCGCGTAGTACGTCCTCTGACCCAAAGCGCTTCCACACGTTCTCCAGACGAATCAGCGGGACACCAGATCCGCTCGCCTCAGGCATGACGCAACTCGCCCACGCGACCCATCGAGGGGAGGTGCGACGACGCATATCGCACCATCGAGGAGACCGCCATGACCAATAGAAAATAGACGAGCGCCGTAAAGGTCCAAATCGGCATTGCGACGAACGTGGCGCTCACGATCAAGCCAGCTTGATACATAAGGTCTGGAACTGCGATGACAGAAACGATGCTGGTGGATTTCACGCAAGTGACAAATTGGTTCAAGATGCCCGGAATCATGCGAATGATCGCTTGTGGCAACACGATCCGTCGCATCATCCGAGATTTCGTCATTCCGAGGGACAGCGCCGCCTCGACCTGTCCCCTTTCAATCGATTCTATCCCAGCTCGATACTCCTCGGCCAAATAACCACTTGACTGCATTGTCAGCGCGATAAACGCGCTCATCAACGGGGAGAATTTGACTCCGATCATTACCGGCAACGCGAAATGTACCCATATAAGCTGCACTAGGATTGGGGTGTTCCGGCAGAACTCGACGACGAAAAACGCCGGCAGCCGTATCACCTTAAGAGGCGATATCGCGGCGACACACATCAACAGCCCGAGCAAAATCGCCGCCGCCATAGCGACGATAGAGAGACCAATTGTAATTGAAAGCCCGGACAGCAGCGGCTCGTGGTACTCCCAGAGAAGGCGAAGGATATGCACTGGACTACCCCCGTTTCGTGAGCGACTGCCAGTTTGACATAATGATACCGGGGGAGCCGGAATCCGGCCGCCTCGTTTCCCGCCGTTCTTCGCCGCGGCCCGCACGTGCTAGCGATGGTCAGGCGCGGGGCCTCGCTTGTAACGATTCGGCGCTCCGGCGAAGAAGCCCTGCTGCGTAACACTGCCGCCACCTCGTCACCGCGGAACTCTCCAATCCGATGCCTCCGTATCTACCACACGAGGGTCCGCCCCAGAACCGCGCACGGGCCCTATTTGGAGAAGAGGTAAGCGTGCTCGGATCGCCACGTCGGTGTGGCGGGTGGCGAGAAAAGGGACGTTCGCGCCAGATAGGACGCGTAGAGGTGTTCGGCCTGGTGGTTCGCCAGCACATAGCGAGCAAAACTGTCGAGAAATGATTTCCATCCCGGGTCACCATAGGCGATTGCCCAGCCATTCGGCTGCACGCTGAAATCGTCGGGAAATGCAATGGTGGCCCATTTCTTGTTCTCGGTATTGCGCAACCACCACCGTATCGTAAGGCCGTTGGCGAAGGCCGCGTCTACATCGCCATTACGGACGGCCGCGAAAAGGCCGATATCGGTTGGAGTCTGGTAGGCCAATATCTTGGCCTTTGGAAATTCCCGCTTCGCTACCTCCTGGTCTCGGCTCCCAGCTATCACACCCAGAACCACCCCAGGTTTGTCGAAATCGGATGGATCCGTGAAGTGCTTCGGATTGTTCACGGGAATGACAGCGTTCATTCCCTTCGCAGCGAACGGGATGATGTACTCGATCTGCATCGCACGCGGCGCATTGTACAGCAGACTCGCACCAAACAGCTCGCACTGCCCCTGCTTGATGGCTGAAACGGCGGTCGCCCAGGTCACCTCAACCGGCTGCACTTTGACGTGCATCCAGTTGGCCAATTCGTTAACCATGTCAACGAACACTCCGACCCACTGACCGGTTTTTGGGTTTTTGTAACTGTCCGGCGTGACATCGGCGTAGCAGACGGTCATTTTGCCAGAATTTTCGACCCGTTTGAGAATGGAGCTAGACTGCGCACGGGCACTATCACCCAGCGGAGCGAGCAGGCTTCCGAGAGCGATCGCCGCCACGAGCGCCGTCGTCCCGAATCGTCCACTGCGACGAACCATTGGTGTTCCTCCTTCAAGTTCCCTGGTATCGGATGTCAGCGCCGCTCGCCGGACTTCACGACTCGCGGGCGGATACGCGGGCGCAACATTGGGCCCGCCTGCGCAAGTGAGGCCGGCTCAAGGAGACCGACCGCGCCAGCGATCTGCCACCAGACATGATCGGCGTGGCGGACGACCATGCATTCAGCGCTGAGGCCGATATGTTGGCCCTCGAGAGAATGCCCGAGCGCGATGTGCGCAATTTGCTCAGGTAGTCCGACGGCCAGGCAGACATGGGCACCGTACACGGAGTGCCGAAGGGCAGGCTGCCCTGACACTGAAGGATCCTGATCCCATCGGGCGATGTTGCCGCGGTCAAACTCGTACGGCTTACCGACATCATGGCAAAGGGCGCCAGTCAGGATGACATCTTTGTCGATTTCAACTCCCGGAGAATCCAGAAACTCCCCGGCGATCCGTAGAGCCAGGTGGGCGACACCGCGGAGGTGGACAACTTGGGAGCCCTGCTTCAGCACGGAGACGCCCGGATTACCCTCACCAGGGAGGTCGCTGATCCGTCGAAAGCTGGAACGCGTCAGTGAATAAGCCCACGCTTCTATCGCCAACCGACGAAGACCCTCGTCGGCGATCTCCGACAACTCCGGCAGGTCGCTGGCAATAGCCTCGCGCAATTCGTCCGTCACCGGTCGTTGCTGAGTGACATAGGCAAAGTCCATGAAAACGTTCCCTCTTACCGCTCTCGGCCAAGTGCCTCGGATCCTGATTGGGAGAGAATTTGCTGGACAAATCAAGTTGATATACCTAACGGCCTTCGATCAGGAATCCCAATGACCTACGTGACACTACGCCAACTCGAGGCGTTCTATTGGACGGCGACCCTCGGCGCCGTCCACCGCGCGGCGCGCCATCTCAACCTTGCTCAACCAACGGTATCTCTCCGACTGCGGGACTTGCAGTCCGGCACCGGCTACACGCTGCTCGAACGTCACGGTACGGGGGTACGACTGACCCCGGACGGCCGGAACCTGCTGGGCCGAGTTCAGCTGGTGCTCGAAGGCGTGCAGCGCATCGGGAACATGGAAGGGGACGCGGAAATCCGCGGGCCACTTCGGATTGGGTTACCGGAAAGCTTCGCGAGCCTCTATTTGCCGACGCTCATCGACGCCCTGAGGAAATCGATGCCCGCGGTTCATCCCGAATGGGTGATCTCCCAAAGCGTCGAACTACAGCGCGAAGTCGTCGCGCAAAATCTTGATTTGGCTGTAATCGTCAATCCGGTCGACGATGCGGGCGTGCGGCTCGTGCCGCTTGGATTCCAGGGAGCGCGGTGGGTCGCCGGACCCAATTGGGAGTTGAGTGGCGCGGTTCGTCCGGCCGACTTGTGGCAGCTTCCAATCATGACGAACCCCCCGCCGTCCAACATGCACCGGAAAATCCGGGACTGGTTCGCCAGCGGGGACATGGCGCCCGCGTGTCTGGATACCTGCACGAGCGTGACGACGATCATGCAGTTGGTCTCGTCAGGAGTGGCCCTCAGTATATTGCCGACAAAGCTCGTCAGCGCCGCAGTAGCGGCCGGGACGGTGACCATTGTGCCGAGTGCACCGGCGGTCGAACCAGACACACTGTACGCAGGCTATTTAGGCCCCCTGCAGACACGAGCCGTCGAGGTCACGGCAAGAATACTCCGCAAGCTGGTTGCGTCGATTCCAAGCGGTGACGGGTTATAGGCTGTGCAGCGTAGCTCTGCGACCGTGGTGTCCATTGCTTTGATTTTGCGACAGTCCTCAGATCGGCGCCATAGCGCTCGGCGAGCTTCCTCGGATCTGGTCGATCTTGTTGCATTGCCCAAACGAGCACCTCGGTCGTCGTAGCCCTCCGGTGAAAAATTTGACTACCCGCTTCCCTCCGTACATGCCTGAAAAGTCCACCATGAGCCATTGATATCAAAGATCTTTTGAAGGTTGGGGCGTGTTAAGCCCGGCGCGCCAGGGCGGCGGTCAGCGTGTTCTCAAGGAGGCACGCGATGGTCATCGGCCCGACCCCGCCCGGAACCGGCGTGATCGCCCGCGCGCGGGGCAGCGCCTCGGCGAAGGCGACGTCGCCGAGCAGCGTGCCGTCCGGCGCGCGGTTGATCCCGACATCGATCACGACCGCCCCCTCCCCGATCCAATCGCCGCGCACCAATTCGGGCCGCCCGATGGCCGCGACCAGAATCTCCGCGCGGCGACAAACGGCGGGGAGATTCCGCGTCTTTGAGTGCGCGAGTGTCACGGTCGCATCGGCGGCGGTCAGCAGCGCCGCCAACGGCCGGCCGACCAGGCTCGAGCGGCCGATCACCATTGCCCGCGCCCCCGGAACGCGGATGTCAGCCGCCGCCAGCAGCTTCATGACGCCGAGCGGCGTGCATGGGACGAGGCCGGGCTGGCCAGCCATCAGGCGCCCGGCATTGACGGGCGTAAGCCCGTCCACGTCCTTGGCCGGATCGATCGCCTCGATCACCGCCCGCGGGCGCAGCGTGCCGGGCAGCGGGAGCTGGACCAGGATCCCGTCCACCGACGCATCGGCGTTCAGCCGCCCGATTTCGCCCAGCACCTCGATCTCGCTCACATCCGCCGGCAACCGGATCGTCTCGGCGTCAACGCCCGCCTTGCGCGCGGCGCGGTCCTTGTTGCGGACATAGACAGAAGAGGCCGGGTCATCACCCGCGAGGATGATCACGAGCCGCGGCGTCGCGCCCGCCTCGGCGATACGGCGCTGGGTTTCGGCGTTGAGCGAAGCGGCGACCTCGCGGCCGTCGATGATCCGGGCCGGCATGTGCGCCTCAGACGTTGAGCAGAAGCCCGACCAGCCACGGCAGCAGCTTGTCGTTCACGGCCGCCAGGATCACGATCACGATCACCGGGCTGATGTCGATGCCGCCGAAACTGGGCAACATGTTGCGGATCGGCCTCAGCACCGGTTCGGTAATTCGATAGAGAAAATCGCCGATGGTCCAGACGACGTGGTTGCGGGAGTCAAGGATTCCGAACGCCGCCAGCATGCTGAACACGGCGGCGATGATCACGATCCAC
>JBOHMF010000241.1:0-6741 GCA_050730055.1 Allostellaceae bacterium | reverse complement strand
GGTCACAGCCGCCGCGACGCATGCGCGCAACTCTCCAGGCGCCGCCATAGGGCGCTTGACAGCTGCGTGCGGGCGCAACACAACAGCGCCGCCGCATCGCGCACCAAACGATAAACACAGGCGCGGGCCGGCGTGAATAGGGAGGAAACGATGCGTATTTATCGCTTTTTTGCGTGGGCCGCCGCCCTCGCCGCGTTTGCCCCTGCTGGGAGCATGGCCGCGGCGCCGATCAAGATCGGCTTTCCGATCCCGCTGTCGGGGGCGACCGCCCTTTATGGCGTGCCGGTGCTGAAGGGCGCCGAATTGGCGGTCCAGCAGATCAACGCCAAGGGCGGGGTGTTGGGGCGCAAGCTCGTACTCCTGCCGCGCGACAGCAAGGCCAGTGCCGACGAGGCGGTGCGCCTCTCGCGCGAGCTGATCATCAAGGACAATGTCGACTTTCTCGTCGGCACATTGACCTCGGCCGAGGCGCCGGCGGTTTCGACCGTCGCCAATGCAAACAAGATCGTCTTTATCGCGCCGACCTCGGAAACCACGCGGCTGACCGATCCAACGCACATCAACCCCTACGTCTTCCGCGTCACATCAAACACCACGGTCGAGGGGTTGGCCTCCGCCGAACTCATGGCGAAGTGGAAGAATGTCAAAACCGTCGCCACCACATCGCCTGACTACGCCTATGGCCGCGATGTCACCGCCGCCTTTATCAAGTACCTGAAAAAGCTGCGCCCCGATATCAAGATCGTTGACGAGGAATGGCCAAAGCTCGGCCAACCCGACTTCACACCCTTCATCACCGCGCAGATGAGCAAAAAGCCGGACGCGGTTTACAGTTCGCTTTTCGCCGGCGACTTTGCCACCTTTGTCAAGGAAGCAAAGCCGCTTGGCTATTTCAAGGCGATCCATAACCGTTATATCAACAGCGCGGCGGTCGGCAGCACCGACGAGACGAAGGCGCTCGGCAACAATTATCCCTACGGAGTTCTCGTCAACACCTTTGATCCGGTGATTTGGACCGGCTCCCCCGAGCCGCCGGCGCACAAGAAATACATCGCCGCTCTGAGTGCGTTCACCCATCAGAAATACCCCTCGTCCTTGTCGATCCAGGGCTATATCGCGATCGAGGCGCTCGCCGACGGCATCCGGAAGGCCCACAGCACCAATTCGGACAAGGTCGCCAAGGCGCTGCTGGGGATGACCTTTGACACGCCGATCGGCGAGCGCACGCTCACCGTCTCGTCGCACGAGACGCTCTCGCCCGAATTCTGGGGCATCATGGTCAAGGAAGCGGCCTATCCCATCGCCATCATGAAGGACCCGAAATTGCTGCCGACCCGGGCGCAGCTGACCGCCGCGGTGGGAGAAAATCCCTTTGCCGTGACGGCCAAGAACATGGACTGACAAGGGAATAGCGGAATAAAAGAAGCGCGGCGCCCGTGCCCGCCGTGTCTGCGCGGGCGCCGCGAAACCTGAGGGAGGTGGCCAAGAGTGACGGCATCGCTCGTATTTAGCCAGATGATGAGCGGTCTGACGACGGCGATGTTCCTGTTTCTGATCGCGTCAGGTTTGTCGCTTGTCTTTGGGGTCATGCGCATCATCAATTTCGCGCATGGCTCGTTCTACATGATTGGCGCCTATCTCGCATGGCAGGTGGTCAGTTGGCTGCACCCCCACGGCGGGGCGTTCTGG
The DNA here is from genome assembly GCA_050730055.1 of Allostellaceae bacterium. Classification (GTDB taxonomy): domain Bacteria; phylum Pseudomonadota; class Alphaproteobacteria; order ATCC43930; family CGMCC-115725; genus AP-15. The sequence continues at coordinate 5,052 of JBOHMF010000241.1, read as the reverse complement.
CTGGCGGCACTCGCCGCGGGGCTTGGCGTGGCGCTCTTGGGCGGTGTTGTCGAGCGGCTGCTGCTGCGCCATCTCTACGGCGTCGATGAACTCTACCAATTGCTGTTCACCTACGCGCTGGTGCTGATACTCGGCGATGTCGCAAAATTCACCTGGGGGACCAACCAGCTCTCGGTCGCGGGACCGCCCGCGCTTGCCGGCAGCGTGCATATTTTTGGCACGACCCAGCCGACCTACAGTCTGTTCATGATGGCGATCGGCCCATTGATCGCCGTCATTGGCTGGCTCGCTCTGACCCGCAGTGGCGCCGGTCGATTGGTGCGCGCGGCGGCCCATGACCGCGAAATGCTCGACGCGCTCGGCGCCAATGTCGGCATGATCTATACCGGGATGTTTGTGGTCAGCTCGTTTTTTGCCGGCCTCTCGGGGGCCCTTGTCACGCCGATCGAGAGCATCGTTCCGGGGATGGACGTGCTGATCATTGTTGAGGCTTTTATCGTCGTCGTGATCGGCGGCATGGGTTCGCTGTGGGGCACGTTCTGGGGATCGGTCATTTATGGCGAGGTGCTGTCTTTTGGCATCCTGGCCTTTCCCAGCTTTTCACTGTTCTCGGTCTATGCGCTGATGGCGGTGATCCTGATCATCCGCCCGTGGGGCTTGTTTGGCAGGCCATTGCGATGAGCGAACCGCAAATCCTTCCCGCGTCGCCCGAGGGGGTCATCCCGGCAAAGCCTCTGTCCTCGGCGCCGCTGGTTCGTCCCCAAGGTGCCCGGGGGATCGCCCGCATGATCCCCTGGACGCTGATTGTCTTTCTGATCGCGCTGTGGCTGCCCTGGGTCGGCTCGCGCTACGACACCTTTCTCGGCTGCCAGATCGCAATCGATGCCCTCTTTGCGGTCAGCCTCAACCTGCTGCTCGGCACTACCGGTCTCATTTCGTTTGGCCACGTCGCCTATTTTGGCGTCGGTGCCTATGTCTGCGGCATCCTGATGAAGACCTACGGCGTGCCATTCGCCCTCGCCTTTCCGGCAGCCGGACTCGGCGCTGCGCTGTTCGCGCTCGTCTCCGGCTATTTCTGCGTGCGCCTGACCCGGCTCTACTTCGCGATGCTGACCCTGGCGTTTTCGCAGATCGCCTGGGCCGTCGCCTACAAGTGGAATTCCGTGACCGGCGGCGACCAGGGCATCCCCGAGGTCCCCTATCCTCACCTGCACTGGATGACGGCAATCCCCGGTCTTGCCGATCTGAGCATCAGCGCGCGCTTTTATCTGTTGACCCTGGTGCTGGTGGCGGTCTCGTTCTGGATCATCCAGCGCCTCATCCGCTCTCCGTTTGGCCGGATGTTGACGACGATCCGCGACAATCCCGAGCGCGCCGCGTTTATCGGCATCAATGTGCGCGCCTACGAACTGGCCTCCTTTGTCGTCGCCGGCGGTTTTGCCGGGCTGGCCGGCGCGCTTTACGGCATTTTCAGCCGTGGCGTCTTTGCCGATTATGTGTTCTGGTCAAAATCGGCCGAAGTCATCATCATGGCGATCCTCGGCGGCACCGGCTTTTTCTGGGGACCGCCGGTCGGCGCCCTGACCTTGGTGTGGTTCAACCAGTGGATCACCGATTATACGCAATACTGGTCGTTTGTGCTGGGCGCCCTGTTGCTGGTGCTGCTGTTTCTGTTCCCCGGCGGCATCGTCGGTGGCCTTGTCGCCGGCTGGCGCTTTCTGAAGAGCCGCATGGTCTCGCGTCATGCTTGAAGTCCGCGGGTTGCGCAAGGCGTTTTCCGGCTTTGTCGCTGTCGACAGGGTCAGTCTCACCGTCGAAACCCGCCAGATCGTCGCCGTGATCGGCCCCAACGGCGCCGGCAAATCAACCTTTTTCAACCTGATCACCGGGCACCTGCGGCCGGACAGCGGCAGCGTCCTCCTGGACGGTCGCGACATCACCGGCGTGGCGCCGCACCGCATCTGCCGCATGGGCATCGGGCGTTCGTTTCAGCGCACCAACATCTTCGCCCAGCTCACCGTGTTTGAGAACATCCAGGCCACCTTTCTCGCCCAGCGCGGCCGCGGCCGCAATTTCTGGTCGCGCTCGGAGAGCTTTTACCGCGACGACACCGCGGCACTCTTGGCGGCGATCGGCCTTGATCACGAGGCCGATACGATCGCCGGCACCATGAGCTACGGCAACCAGAAGCAGCTTGAATTCGGCATCGCGCTTGCCAACGAGCCTTCGGTCCTGCTGCTCGACGAGCCGACCGCCGGGATGTCTGTGAGCGAGACCCATGAGGCGATCCGTCTCCTGCACCGCATCACCAGCGAGCGCGGGTTGACCTTGCTGTTTACCGAGCACGACATGGAAGTGGTGTTCGGGATCGCCGAAAAGATCGCCGTCCTCTACCAGGGCCGCCTCCTGGCCGAGGGCACGCCCGAGGCGGTGCGCCACGATCCCGAGGTGCGGCGCGTCTATCTGGGCGAGCACGCATGAGCCTCCTGGCTGTCGAAGACATCCATACCGCCTATGGCCTGAGCCGGGTGCTGTTTGGCATCTCGCTCGAAGTCAACGAGGGCGAGTGCGTCTCGCTGTTGGGCCGCAACGGTGTCGGCAAGACGACGACGATACGCTCGATCATGGGATTGACGCCGCCCTATCGCGGGCGCGTGCTGTGGCACGGGCGCGAGGTCACCGGCTGGCCGCCGCACAAGATGGCGCGCGCCGGTATCGGCTTTGTGCCCGAGGATCGCCGCATCTTTGCCGAGCTCAGCGTGCAGGAGAACCTCGAAGTCGGCGCGCAGGCGGCGCGTCGCCCGGGCCGCTGGACAATCGAGGCGGTCGGCGAACTGTTTCCGATCCTGCGCGAGCGGCGCGATCAGCCCGGTGGCTTTCTGTCGGGCGGCGAGCAGCAGATGCTGACGATCGCGCGCACTCTGGTGGGCAATCCCGACCTCCTGCTGCTCGACGAACCGTCCGAGGGATTGGCGCCGCTGATCGTCGCTCAGTTGCGCGACAAGATCGCCGAATTGAAGACGCAGGGCCTGACGATCCTGCTCGCCGAACAGGGCATCGACTTTGCCCTGTCCCTGGCCGACCGCGTCTATGTGCTCGAAAAAGGCAGCGTGCGTTTCGCCGGACCGGCGCGCGAACTGCAGGAAGACCCCGCCCTGCGTGACCGCCTGTTGGCGCTGTAGCCGCTCAGCTCAGCGCGACCTCAAAGCCGCGCACGGTGCCCGGGCGTGCCATCATCGTCTCGTACCAGCGCTTGACGTTGGGGAAATCGGCGAGATCGACCATGTGGCGCTCGTGCCGCCAAGCCCAGCCGAGGATCGCAAAATCGGCAATCGAGATATCGCCGCCGGCAAATTCGACCTCGCCAAGACGGCGGTCGAGGACGCCGTAGAGCCGGCGGGTTTCCTTTGAATAGCGCTCGAGCCCATAGCGCCGGTCGGCTTCGTTCTTGACCTCGCGGAAGTGGTGGACCTGCCCCGGCATCGGACCAAATCCGCCCATCTGCCACATCAGCCATTCCAGCACCGGCACCTGCCGGCGCAGATCGGTGGGCCAGAATTTCCCGGTTTTTTCGCCGAGATAAATAAGGATGGCGCCGGATTCAAAGATGCTGAGCGGCGTTCCGCCCGGTCCCTCGCTGTCGACGATCGCCGGGATCTTGTTGTTTGGGCTGATCTTGAGAAAGGCGGGGTCGAACTGCTCGCCCTTGCCGATATGGATTTTCTTGACCGTGCAGGGAAGGCCCATCTCCTCCAGCGCGACGCTGATCTTGCGGCCGTTTGGCGTGTTCCAGGCGTAAAGTTCGATGCTCATCGCTGTCCTCGTCATCGGCGGTTCTGCGGAAGGGCCGCAGAATTGCCGCGATCACCCTGCGCCGCAAGAGCAATCGGCCGGAGGTTGACGGCCCCGGCCGTGGGGTGCGAGCCTCCCTTGCCCGCAGAAAAGGGGGATGCGATGTTCGCCTATGTCGGATGCTACACGACCAGGGAGCGGGAGGCACGCGGCGAGGGCATCGGCGTCTATCGCGTCGATCGATCAACCGGCGAATGGAATCCCGTTCAGTGCGTGCCGGATCTCGTCAACCCGTCCTTTCTAGCGGTTCACGGCGGCGGCCGGGTTCTCTATGCGGTGCATGGCGACGAGGACGATGTCACCGCCTTTGCGATCGCGGAGGACAGTGGCCGGCTCTCCCTGCTCAATCGCCGCAAGCTCGGCGGCCGCAACGGCGTGCATCTGTCGATCGATCCGCTGAACCGTTTTCTGGTCACCGCCAATTATGCCAACGGCACGGTCTCGGTGGTGCCGCTGGAAGTGGACGGCTCGCTCGGCGCGCGCATTGCGACGGTCGCGCTGCCCGGCGAACCCGGCCCGCACAGAACGCAGCAGACCGGCTCGCGGCCGCATTTCATCCCGTTTGATCCCTCGGGGCGGTTTGTCCTGGTGCCCGACAAGGGTCTCGATCGCGTTTTCATCTTCCGCCTTGACGAGCGCGAAGGCCGGCTCGTGCCAAACGATCCGCCCTTTGTCATGGCCCGGCCCGGCGCCGCGCCGCGCCACATGGCGTTTCATCCCTCGGCGCCTTACGCCGTTGTCAACAACGAACTCGACTCGACCCTGACCGCCTGTCATTGGGACGGGGAGCGCGGCCGGCTCGAACCGTTTCAGATCGTCCCCTCGCTGCCCGACAGCTTTACCGGCGCCAACACCACCGCCGAGATCGCGATCGATCCGACCGGGCGGTTTCTCTATGTCTCCAACCGCGGCCACGACAGCGTCGGCATCTTTGCCATCGACCCGGCAACTGGCCGGCTCGCGCCCATTGGGTGGGAAGCGAGCCGTGGCCGCCGGCCGCGCTTTTTTGCGCTCGACCCGGCCGGCCGTTTTCTCTACGCCGCCAACGAGGCGAGCGATACCATCGTGGCGTTCCGCGTTGATCCGCAGCACGGCACGCTCGACCCGACCGGACAGGTCATCGAGACCGCGAGCCCGGCCTGCATCGTTTTTGCCGGTCGGTAGCGCTTCGGTCCCAAAGCAGTATAAGATACAGGGTAT
>JBOHMF010000240.1:0-6745 GCA_050730055.1 Allostellaceae bacterium | reverse complement strand
ATTCACGGGGTAGCGCGAAGGCAGCGGCGGGAGCGGCATGAACCGTTGGTTTCGTGTATGATTGGGTTGCTGAAGCCGGATCAGTCGAGAGCAACGGAGTTCGCGCCCGCCAGGGATGAGACTACGGGGATTTTGCCGGGGTTGCCAGCGGTCGCGGGCAAGTCGGTGCCTATCGGCTGCGACGGCGGCCGGCTGACTTCGGATGCCGGTATCCTGCTGCTGGCGGCGATCGAGCGGCGGCTCAAGATCGCCGAGCGTCTGGCCGCCGGCCTTGCGGACCCGCGCGCTCCGGCCCTTCGGCAGGCTCAGGAGGGTGCGGCACGGGCTGGCCGAGATGATCCGCTACCGCGCGCTGCTGATCGCGGCGGGCTATTCCGACGGCAACGACTGCGGGGCGCTCCGATCCGGCCTTCAAGATGGCGGTCGGGCGGCTGCCGGAGAGCGGGGCCGGTCTGTGTTCGCAACCGACTATCAGCCGGCTGGAGAACCCCGGCTTTCGCCGGGGCAGGCTCTGCCCGGCCCGGTCGCGCTCAAGCGCATGATGGCGGCGATGGTCGATCTGTTCTGCGACAGCTTTGATCCGGTGCCGCGGCGCATCCTGCGCGACATCGACGACACCGAGGACCGGGTGCACGGCGGCCAGCAACGCGCGTTGTTCAATGCCCATTACGACAGCCGCTGCTCCTGAGCCTGTCGAAGGGCTGCCGATCCCCATCTATGAGGCGACAACCGGCAAGCCGGTCGCCATCATGCCGCGCCCCGGCAAGACCCCGGATGGAGCCGAGGCCGCGCTGGTTTTGCGCCATGTCATCGGCCGCATCCGCGCCCGCTGGCCGGCGGTCGAGATCCCACGGGTCGCGGCTTTGCCGCGCCCGAGGGCAGGCTCTGTGCGCGGCGACAGCCACTCCGGCCGGGTCGAGGCGATGAGCGGGTGCGCGCGCAAAGGCATCGGCTCCATCTTCGGCTTGGCCGGCAACCCGGTGCTGCTGCGCCGGGTCGGCCCGCTCGCCGAGGACGCCGCTCTGGGCCGCCGCGCAGGCGAAGGGGACAAGGTCCGGCGCTACGACAAATTCCGCTATGCCGCCAAAAGCCGGGGCATCGAGCGCCGTGTCATCGCCCACGTCGAGGCCGGGCCGCAGGGGGTGGACAGCCGCTTTATCGTCACCACTCTGCCCGGCCTGCCAAAAGCGCTCTACGAGAAGGTCTATTGCGCGCGCGGGCAGGCCGAGAACCTGATCAAGGCGCACAAGCGGCATCTCGCCTCCGACCGCACCGCGTGCCCCAGGGCCACCGCCAATCCGTTCCGCCCGCTGATCCACACCGCCGCCTCCTGGCTGATGCTGACCCTGCGCAGCCTGGCGCCCAGGACCTCGTTCTGGCGCGAGGCCCAGTTTGACACGATCCGCCTGGGCCTGATCAAAGTCGCCGGGCGGGTCCGGGAATCGCCCGCACCTCCGGCGCCACGCAAAGCCGCACCCGAAAACCACCCTCGGGCCGCAAGCCGGTGCCCCTCATGAATGACCCGGGCTAAGCACAATGCTGTTCATTTAGCGATTTGGATGGTCTCGGCGATATTGATCGCGGGCAGGGGGCGGTCGGTTTTGCGGCGGATCGGGAAATTTCTCATCTTGCGCTTGACCCCGCGGGGGATGCGGCGGTTTCGGCTGGAGACGACGCGTTCTTCGAGGATTTCGGCGAGCACCGCGTGATGGAAGGCCGCCCGCTGCCGAAGGGGGAAGGGCGGCGAAGGCGGCCTCCCAGCGAAAGCCGGGATCACGGCGCACGCCGCGCACGGCATGGAAAAGGAGAGCCGATCGGGCTCCTCGTCGGCCTGCAAGGCGGCCTCGTACATCAGACCGCGGATGGCAAAATGCGCCAGGATCAGCCCGTAGAACTTCTGACGCACGAGGTCCGGGGTCTTGCTGCGCAGCCCGATGCGGGCGCCGCGCAGAGGGGTCTTCAGTTCATCAAGAGCGGTTTCGATTTCCCAGCGCTCGTGATAGAGCGCGGCCACTTCCCGAGCCGGGGCCTGGTCGGGATCGCGGATCGTGGTGACCAGCCGATAGAGCGGCTCGGCTCCGGCCACGCCGTCCAGGCGGTATGCGACGACGCGCACCGGCACGCTATCGGTCTTGCTCGCGGGGGTAGAGAGGGCTCAGATAGGAGCCGTCGGCCCTTCGACAAGCTCAGGAGGCGCTGGGCGCAGGGCAGGCGGATGTTCTCCTTGATCCGCTCGGTTCCCGCTATATCTATGGGGCGCCGCGCATCCAGGCCGCGCTGCGGGCGGCGGGAGAACGGTACGGCCGCAAGCGGATCGCCCGGCTGATGCGCCAGACCGGACTGGTCGGGGCAAGCCATCGCCGCGGCGGGCCGGTGACGACACGCCGCGACCGGCAGAGCCGGTCCGCCCCGGACTTGGTGGACCGCAATTTCACGGCGGGTGGCCCCAACCAACTCTGGGTCGCCGATATCACCTTGATATTGTCGGCAAATTCAGGCGGCGTATGCCAGAGCGGCGAAACGCGTCACGCGCGTCCTGGCAGGCGGGGTTCCGGCCAGCCAATGCATGGCGCGCGAGGCGTTTATCGCGGCGGCCGTGCAGGCCTGCTGCAATCCGGTCTTGGCCAAGCTGATATAGCGGCTTCTTCGCATGCCGAAGGCGCGCACGCCTTGCGAGAGTGTGCCCTCGATGCCGGCCTGCATGCGATAACGCTGCTCCCAGGCAGCATCGTGCATTCGTGCCCGTGCCGCATTCAGTGCCTCATACTCCGGGCGCGGGTGGAAATAGATGGGACGGCGCGCGTCCTTGGCGGTCGTGCACAACGGCCGAACGGCGCAAACGCCGCAGTCGGTGCGGCTGAATACCGCCGTGATGCGCGGAGCGCCAACCTCGTCGCGTCCGGCGCGCCAGGTCACCGATGTCTTGCCCTGCGGGCAGGTGACCCGCTCGCCCTCCCAGTCAATGGCGAAATCGCGCTGCGCGAAGCCCCGCCCCGCGCGGGTGTGCTGGTTCGCGACGCCCCGGACCGGCCCTCCGGCGTATAGGGGGGATGGGTCTTGGGCATGAGAGGACACCTCACGCGAAAGCATCATCGGTGTCCACCAAACCGGGGCAATCCCAAGTTCGCCACGCTCGAATGGGTGGACTGGTTCAACCATAGGCGCCTTTGGGAGCCCATCGGCAACATTCCTCCCGCCGAAGCCGAGGCGCGCTACTATGCCCAAATCGCCGGTCAGACCATGGCCGCCTGACTCAAACCAAATCGCCTCCGAAAATCCCGGGGCGGTTCAGTTGCTGGAAGCGAGCGCATAATTTTACATGATCATCCGCATCAGTGCGCCACGCTGGAGGAGGAGCCATGCAGAGGATCGGCATCGCATTTTCCGGCGGACCCGGTCCGCGCGAGATCGTCGATTGCGTCAAGCTGGCGGAAACGCTCGGCTATGAATCGGCGTGGGTGGCCGAAGGGCATGGCGGCGACCAGTTTGCCGTGCTCGCCGCCTGCGCCGGCGAGACCTCGCGGATTCGGCTCGGCACCGGGATCAGCAGCGTCTTTGTCCGCACCATGCCGACCCTCGCGATGGCCGCGGCCACCGTTGACGACCTCTCGGCCGGGCGCTTCGTTCTCGGTCTCGGATCAAGCCACAAGGTGCAGGTCGAACCGGAGCACGGTGTCCCCTACGGCAAGCCGCTGACGCGCGTGCGCGAAACCATCGCCGCCCTCCGCGCGCTGCTGCGCGAGGGCCATGTCCGTTTTGCCGGCGAGACCGTCCGCATCGCGCATTTTGATCTGTGGTTCACACCGCGGCGGCCCGAGATCCCGATCTATCTCTCCGCCGTGTTCCCAAAGATGATCGCGCTGTGCGGCGAGATCGCAGATGGCGTTCTGCTGACGCGCAGCACGCTCGCCACCGCGGCCGCGGTCCGGGACGGATTGCGCGAAGGCGCGCGGCGGGCCGGGCGCGACCCGGGCCAAATCACCATCGCCGCGCTATTGCCTGCCGCCGTCGGCGAGACCCGAGAGGAAGCGCTCGCCCTATTGCGGCCGGGCCTTGCCTTTTATGCCGGCTTTTTCCCGCGCTACAACCGCATGATGGCCGAGCACGGCTTTGCCGCGGAGGCGGCGGCCGTTCAGGACGCTTGGGCACGCGGCGACCGTGCGGCGGCCGAGCGGGCGGTCAGCGACGGGCTGATCGATGCGACCAGCGTCGCCGGCACGCCGCAACAGTGCCGGGAACGCGTTGCGGCCTATCGCCGATCGGGGATCGACCTGCCGATCCTCAGCCCCTATGCGCGCGGTCCCGAGGCCAAGGCCAGATTCCTGACAGTGATCCGGGCCTGCGCGCCGTTACCGGAAGATCGTCGCGTCGGGTGATCTGCCAAAGGCGCCGAGTCTTGAGGCCATGATCCCTCTCGGTCTGCGCCTGACGCCGCAGGGCCGCCTGGTCTGCGACACGGCCGCGCAGATGCCGGGCGTGGACGAAGCCGTTGCGGCCCGTCTCGGTACGGCGTTCGCCCGCGGCGACGGTTTCGGGCTGCTGCGGCTCGGCGCCGGCGAGGTCGGCCAGGCCCTGCCGCCGATCTTTGTCTGGTGGCGCGACTTTACGGCGCGCTACGTGACGGCGCTGTGCCACGCCGCCGATCCGGAAGGACAGCGAACGGCGCCGGCGGTCGTGCCCGAGGTTCCCGCCCCAGCGGAGGCGGAACTCGCGGCGCTGATGTTGACGGCACCGCTGATGCCAGGGGCCGAATATCTGACGGCGGAGGTGCTGCGCGCCTTGTGGGCGGCGATGGCGGCAGCGCTGTCCGCCGCCCTGGTCGAAGCCGGGACTGGCTTGCAGGCTTTTCTCAAGGGGATGAACCCGGCCTGGAACCTGGTCGGGCGGGTGCATTTCAATCTCGCCGAGAACCGCCATGACCCGGACGCGCCGTTCGCCTTTATGGCCACCTACACGATGCGGCTCTCGGTCCAGGCCAGGGCGCAGCATCTGCCGCTCGGTCAAGCCTTGCGCGACTATGCGGGCGCCGCCCACCGCGACAGGCTGCTGTCGCTGCTGCTGCCGGTGCAGCGCGCCGCCGAGGCCTGCCCCTGGCTGCAAGCGATGATCGACAGCGGCGAGATCTTCCATCCGTTGCGCTGGACCCCGCAGGACGCCGCGCGCCTCTTGGCGAGCGCGGCCGATCTCGAAAACGCCGGGGTGGTCGTCCGCATGCCCGCCGGCTGGCCGGCCGGGCGCCCGGCGCGGCCGCAGGTGACGGCGACGGTCGGCATCCGCCCACCGTCCAGGCTCGGTCTGGACGGGTTGATGGATTTCTCCGTGGAAACGACGCTGGACGGCGAGGCGCTGAGCGAGGCCGAGATCCGGACGCTGCTCTCCGGCACCGACAGCCTGGTGCTGTTGCGCGGCCGCTGGGTCGAGATCGACCGCGACCGGCTCGAACGCACCCTGCAGCAGTTCCGCGCGGCGGAAGACCTGGCGCGCCGGCAAGGTCTGAGCTTCGCCGAGGCTATGCGGCTGCTGGCGGGGGCGGCGGTCACCGAACCCGAAGCCGAGATCGACGCGGCCGAGTGGTCGCGCGTCGTGGCCGGACCGTGGCTCGCCGAGACGCTGAAGTCTCTGCGCGCGCCAGACGGCGCCGGCATCGATCCGGGTCCGGCCCTGCGCGGCACGCTCCGGCCCTATCAGAAGGCCGGCGTCAAATGGCTCCATCTCTTGTCGGGTCTCCGGCTCGGAGCCTGCCTCGCCGACGACATGGGCCTCGGCAAGACCATCCAGGTCCTGGCCTTGCTGCTGGTGCAGCGACAGCAGCGCGGCGGCGCGCGGCTGCCGCCCTCTTTGCTGGTGGCGCCGGCCTCGCTCTTGGCCAACTGGGCGGCGGAGATCGCGCGCTTTGCGCCCGATCTGCGCGCGCGGATCGTGCACCCCTCGGCGATGACGGTCGAAGAACTGAAAGCGTTCACGCCGGAAGAGGCAGCCGAATTGGATCTGGCAATCACCAGCTACGGCACATTGCTGCGCCTGCCGGTGCTCGCCGCCGCCGCCTGGCGGCTGGTCATCCTCGACGAGGCCCAGGCGATCCGCAACCCGCATACGAAGCAGACCCGCGCGGCCAAGGCGCTGAAGGCCGAAGCGCGGATCGCCCTTACCGGCACGCCGGTCGAGAACAGCCTCGGCGATCTGTGGTCGATCTTCGACTTTCTCAATCCCGGGCAACTGGGAACAGCCCGGCAATTCACCAGCTATACCAAGGGTCTCGCCGAGCGCCCCCACAATCCCTATGGTCCGTTGCGCGAACTGGTGCGTCCCTACATCCTGCGGCGGCTGAAGACCGACCGCTCGGTCATCGCCGATCTGCCCGAGAAGACCGAGGTCACGGCCTATTGTCCTCTGAGCCGCCGGCAGGCGGCGCTCTATGCGCAGGCGGTCGAGGATCTGGCCCGCAACCTGGAGGGTGCCGAGGGCATCGAGCGCCGGGGCGTGGTGCTGGCGATGCTGATGCGCCTCAAGCAGATCTGCAACCACCCCTCGCACTGGTTGAACGACGGCCTGTGGGCGGAGGCGGACAGCGGCAAGCTCGGCCGTTTGCGCGAGATCGCCGAGGTCGTGGCGGCGCGGCAGGAGAAGATGCTGGTCTTCACCCAGTTCCGCGAGATGACCGGGCCACTGGCGGGTTTCCTGGGGCAGATCTTCGGCCGATCCGGACTGGTGCTGCACGGCGAGATGGCGGTGCGGAGCCGCAAGG
>JBOHMF010000239.1:0-6753 GCA_050730055.1 Allostellaceae bacterium | reverse complement strand
GGCAAGCTGGTGTGCGGCACACTCGGCGACCGGCTTGGGGTGATCCCGGCCGTGTTTTTGACCGAGGGGATGACGGCGGCGGGCATCCTCTTTCTGCTGCCGCTGCCGCTCTATGCCGCGCTCGCGGTTCTGCCGGTGATCGGGATTGCGCTCAACGGCACCTCCTCGGTGCTTTACGGCACGGTTCCCGAACTGGTGCCGGACGAACGCCGGCAGCATGCCTTCAGCCTCTTCTATACCGGGGCGATCGGATCGGGGGCGCTGGCGCCGATGCTCTACGGTCTTTTTAGCGATGCCGCCGGGGTGCCGCGAATGATGAGCCTCATTGCCGGTGTCGTTCTGTTGACCCTGCCGCTCGCCTGGGCCTTGCGTCCGGCGCTGGCTCGCCCGCAGGCGGCGGAGTAGATCCGGCCACCGCGATCTCCTGGCTTCGCACCGCCTCCTGTGCTAAGGATCGGGCGAGCGAAGAGGAGGATGATGCGATGGCGAGCGCAGCAGCCCAACGCGACGAGACAACGGCCGTCCGGCCGGCGATGAAGACGGCGGTGTCGAGCGCCAGGACGCCCGAATATGCCGAGGGGCGGCGCAGCTTTTTCAAATATCGCGATCTCGGCGTCACCGCCGCCAGTGACGGCTGGATGCGCGCGCAGGTGACTTCGGCGGTCACCGGCATGACCCAGCCGACCGGCTGGCACTACCACGTCTGCGAGGGTCAGTTTGTCTATGCTCTCAAGGGCTGGGTCGCGCTGGAATTTGAGGACGGCTCACAGTGCCGGCTGGAGGCTGGCGACTCGTGCTTTATCCCGGGCGGCACTCCGCATAACGAGATCAGCGCCTCGGACGATCTTGAGATCCTCGAAGTCAGCGTGCCGGCCGCGATGGGCACCGTGCCCTGCGAGCCCCCAAAACGTCAAAGCTAACGCTAAAGCCGCTTGCAGCCGGGCGCGGATGGCCTATCATCCGCGCCGCGCGCGGGTGTAGCTCAATGGCAGAGCAGAAGCTTCCCAAGCTTACGACGAGGGTTCGATTCCCTTCACCCGCTCCACCCGCCCCTTTCCGCCGGCACAGGATGGATTAAGCGGCGCCAAACCCGGCGCTGCCGGCCTGTAGGGACAGGTTTCCCAGGCTGCTCTGTCTGGAAAACCCACCCCTAGGCTTCGAGCCGATACGCGACCGCTTCAGGCGAGGCGGACTTTGACCGCTTCCGGCCCCTTGCGGCCTTCGGCGATATCGACGACAACGCGCTGACCCTCGTTGAGGCTCGTCAGACCTGAGCGCTCGACCACCGAGGCGTGGATGAAGGCGTCCTTGCCGCCGCCATCCCGCACGATAAAGCCGAAGCCCTTCTGCGCGTTGAACCACTTGACCGCGCCGGTCTCGCTGACCGCGGCCTCAAGGTCGAGCGTATGATCGGCCGCGTTAAAGGCCGGCCGGCGCGGCGCCGGGGGCAGCGCGGTGCTGCTGTCCACCGAGAGGATCTCGGTGACCTGCGGCCCCTTCTGACCGGCGGCGACGCGCACTTCGAGCGTCTCGCCCGGTTCGAGGTTGGTGATGCCGCTGCGTTCGAGCACGCGGGCGTGCAGAAACGCATCACCTGAGCCGTCGGACAACTGGACAAATCCGAACCCTTTTTCGGACTTGAACCATTTGACGACGGCCTGCGTCGGCGGCCCGGAAGGCGGGGAGAACCGGGGCGCGGCGAATTGCGGAGCGGCTCCGAACGCGCGCGGATGGGGATCGTAGTTGTCGTCGTCGAATTCGCGCCGCCGCGGATGGCGGAAACTTCTGTCTCTGTTCAACGGGATATCCTGTGGCAGGGGTTTGGGTGGAAGGGTGAAGACACCGGGTACTGCGGAGCTGTGACCCGAGGCGGGCCGCAAAATCGCTCGCAAAGGTGATAAAAGCTCATCGGAGGGGACGTCCGCAAGATACAGATTGGGCGGCAAGGTCCGCACCGCCAGACCCGCCCGCCAAGGGGCGGAGGGTCGCCGAGGGAATCCTCACAAAGGTCGGGCATCCGATCGTCAACGCTCGTCACGCCGCGCCGTTGCATCCGGCGCATGGAGGGCTGCAAAAAACTCCGGGCCGGCGCCCGCGCCCGGAAAACACCCGGTTCCCGCCCAATCCGCATCCTGGTCTATGGTCGCCCACGCCTCCACAAGCACTATATCACCGCGGTTGGCTCTCGCCAAATGCGGCAAGCACCGGCAATGATGATAATCAGGAGGTTCGGTATGGTAAAACAGCTTTGTGCAGCAATCGCCGGGGTCGCCGCAGCCCTGGCGCTTTTGGCGGCGGCCCCGCCGGCAGAGGCGCAGGGCGGTGTGCAAATCGGGGTTCTCACCTGCAACGTGTCGGCGGGCTGGGGCTTTGTCTTCGGATCGTCGCGCTCGCTGCGCTGCACCTTCTCGCCCCGCCCCGGCTTTGCCGCGCATTATGTCGGCACGATCTCAAAATACGGTGTCGATATCGGATATCTCCAAGGCGCCGTGATGGTCTGGGGCGTGATCGCGCCGACCACGCGGATGTCGCCCGGCGCGCTCGCCGGCAATTACGTCGGTGTGAGCGGCGGCGCCTCGGTTGGGGTCGGCGCCTCGGCCAATGTCCTGATCGGCGGTTCGGGCCGCTCGATCACCTTGCAGCCGGTCAGCATCCAGGGCAATGCGGGCCTCAATGTCGCCGCGGGGATCGCCGCGATGACCTTGCGCTACGTGCCCTGAGCCGGGCGCCGCGCCCCGGCGACCACCCGTGAAAGCGCTGGCCCCGAGAGGCTGCGCAGGCGGTTCTGCCGTCACCCCTTGTGCCGGTGGTGCGCGCGTTCGGCGTAGCTGCGCCACAATTGGTCGGCCACGTGCTTCTGCTCGGCGGACAGGGAATTGTAGAGATCCTCAAAAGCCGGAACCAGGCTTTCCATGTTCTTTGCGTGCCGCTCTGCAATCCCGGCATAGGATTTCATGTTCTCGACCGCATTCATCGAGCGGAAATTCTTCTCGCGCTCGGCGAATTGCGGAGCGATCTGGCGGGCGTTGTCGCGCATCACCTCCGCGAACTGGTGCCACTGCGGTTCCTCGGCGGTGGTGATGTGGAGCTTTGCGCGCAACCCGGCGATCCGCCGGTTGATGCGTTGCAGGGCCGCCGACCCGGACCTCGGGCCGGGAGCGGCGGCCTCGTTCTGCGGTGTCGCGGTGGAGGGAGCGGCGGTGTGCGGTCCCGCCGGGGCGCTTGAAGAGGTCTGGGCGAGGGCGCCGGCAGGCAGCAGAAAAGCCGCCAGCAGAGCCGGGGCAACACGGGCGACCAGGTGGCGTCTCATCGGTGGAATCCTCCGCGGGTGATCCTGATAAGGGGCGAAGAGTGCCGGCGCAGAGGGGCGCCGCTCAGTAATAGGGGTAGGGTGCGCCGTAATAGACCGGCGGCGGAGGCGGGTAATAAGCGCCGGGCGGCTGGTAGTAGACGGGCGGCGGGGGTGCTCCGGCGAGAGCAGCGCCGAGACCGAGGCCGACAAGCCCGCCGATGATCCCCGCCGCCACGGCGCCGCCGCCGCCGTGATGGCGATGGTAGGAGCGGCGGTACTCGTGGCGATATGGCCGCGCCTGGGCCGGCAGGGCGGTCGAACCCGCCAGCAACAGGGCCGCGATCAGAACTCCGGTTCGGCCAGCCGCGGTCATCATGCTGTCCTCCAATGGGGGCGCCGGTGATCGGCGCCGTTTTGTCCTATATCACCCCGCGCGCGCGCAGCCTTTCCAGATCCTGCGCGCTCGCCCCGAGACGGCCAAGGATCTCGGCATTGTGCTGGCCAAGCCTGGGCGCGACTGTGCGCACGGCGATGCTGTCGCCGATCCTGATCGGGGTGCGGACATGGGGCACCTCGCCCAGCTCCGGGTCACTCGCATATTGCACGAGGCCGCGATGCCGAACCTGCGGGTCGGCAAACATCTGCGCGTAATCATAGACCGGGCCGCACGGCACGCCGGCGCCTTCGAGCACACCGACCCAATGCCCGGTCGGGGCCGTCGCAAGCACCGCTTCGAGTGCGGCTTCGAGCGCAGCGCGGTTTTTGAGGCGCGCCGGGTTTGTCGCAAAACGCGGGTCCTCGCACCATTCCGGATGGCCGAGCGCCTCGGCGCAGCGCGTCCAGATCGCCTGCCCGTTTGCCCCCAGCATCAGATAGCCGTCCGCGGTGCGCAGACGCTGATAGGGCGCGTATTGGCGGTGGCGCGAACCCTGGCGGGTCGGCTCCCTGCGATCGGCCAGCCACTGCGCGCTGGTCCACGAGCTGAAGCTGATCGCGGTCTCCAGCAGCGAGCATTCAACGAGGCTTCCCGTGCCGGTGCGCTCGCGCTGCCACAGCGCGGCGAGGATGCCCTGCACCGCCCACATGCCGGTGCCGAGATCGCAGATCGGCAATCCGGCCGAGATCGGCGGCCCGTCCTCCTCGCCGGTCACGTGCATGATGCCGCCCATCCCCTGCGCGATCAGATCAAAGCCGCCGCGCCCGGCATAGGGGCCGTCATAGCCGAGACCGGACAACTGGGCGTAGACGAGGCGCGGGTTGAGCGTGTGCAGTTCGGCATAGCCGAGACCGGCGCGCGGCATGACCGTCGGACGATAATTCTCGACCAGAACATCCATCTCTTTGGCAAGGCGCAGAAACAGGGCCTTTCCCTCGGCATCCTTGTAGTCGAGGGTCATGCTCTTCTTGTTGCGGTTGATGTAGCGGAAATAGGGGTTGCGCGCGCTGCCATCACCCATCGCGCGTGAGGAATCCCCTTTCCCGGGCCGTTCGACCTTGACCACCTCGGCGCCCATGTCGGCGAGGACCATCGTGCAAAACGGCCCCGCCATGTGCTCGGTCAGATCGAGTACCCTGAGACCTGCAAGCGGGCCGTCATGGGCCTCGCTCATCGCTTCACCGCGTCGAGCGTCGGCAGGCGGTAGCGGTCCTCGGGGTCGTCCCAGCCCGTCCAGTTTGGCGTGCGCTTCTCGGCAAAGGCGGCGCGCGATTCGATGAGGTCGCTCCTCGCGCCGTGCTCGCGCAAGGCATCGGCAAGACGCTGTAAGTCGCCTTCCGGCGCGGGGCGCATCTGGCGCATCATGTGGACCGTGTTGACGCGCGAGGCCGGCGGCAGCGACAAGAGATGCTCGGCCATCGCGAGCGCGCTCGGCAGCAGATCCTCGGCCGCGACAAGGCGGTTGACAAAGCCGAGTTCGTAGAAGCGCTCGGCGGTGAAGCGGAAGCCCAAGGCCATCTCCATCGCGATCGGAAAGGGCAGATTGGCGAGGTGGCCGTGGTTGTAGCCGCCGAGAAGCCAGCGCTTGGCCTCCGAGACCTCGAACACCGCTCCCTTTTGCGCCACGCGCAGATCGGTGCGCTCGACCAGCATAAAGCCGCCGCCCATCGCGAAACCGTTGACCGCGGCGATGACGGGTTTTTCCAGCGCGCCCGACATGAACGGGTCCTCAATGGCCGGCCGGCGCCCGCCGGGGGTGCCCGCAGCCAGCGATTCCTTCATGTCCTCGCCGGCGCAGAAGGCACGGCCGGTCCCGGTAAAGACCGCCACCTCAAAGCGATCATTGCGGCGGAACTCGCTCCATGTCTCGGCGAGCCGGGTGCGCATCTCGTGATTGAGCGCATTCAGCCGTTCCGGCCGGTTCATGCGAACGACGAGAACCTGCCCGTGCTCTTCGGTCTCGACAACGGCCATTTTCTTCTCTCCCGTTGACACCCTTCGCGGCGTTCGCAAGCTAACAGTCTTGTACCGCCAATCTCAAGGATGGTGAGGAATTTGACCCGGCCGCCGCAAGCGGCGGATCGGTCGCGAGCCGCCCGACGGCGGAGCGATTGCATCCTTCCGAACGCTCTTGGGCGGTCCGGGTTCTGCAACCTCGCTCTCCCCCTATGCCGCTTTTTTAGGCAAACCTTGCGCCCGGCCCGCAAACAGCAAAAGAGTTGCGGGTTTCCCCAGGACATTGCCGCTTTGTGCACACCCTTTTCCCCCGTTCTGTGGATCGTTCCCCTTGGCGGCGCCGTGTGCGGCGGGTGGCCGGAGTTGCCGTATTGCGCTATACCTCGCCGGGCGAGCGGTCCTGGCCGCACGCGCCGCGCCGGCATCGAGAGGAGACAAAGATCGATGGATGAGATCAGGCATATCGATGCGCGGAACTTGAAAGCGCAGCTGCATGACGGCGGCGAGATCGCCCTCCTTGACGCGCGTGAGGAAGGGGTGTTCGGACGCAGCCACCTGCTGATGGCCTCCTCCGTCCCGCTGAGCCGCCTGGAATTGCTAGTCGATGATCTCGTGCCGCGCCGCGGGACGCGGGTGGTGTGGTGCGATGACGGCGACGGAACGGCGCTGCGCGCGGCCGGGCGGATGCGCGCCCTTGGCTATACGGATGTCGCAGTCCTCGGCGGCGGCCTCGCCGCGTGGCAGGCCGCCGGCCATCGCCTCTACAGCGGTGTGCACGTGCCGAGCAAGGCGTTTGCCGAAGTCGTCGAGCACGAGGCGGGGACGCCGTGGATCGCCGCGCCCGACCTGCAAAAGCTGATCGCGGGCGGCGCCGACATCGCGATCTTTGACAGCCGTTCGTATGAGGAATACCACGACAACAGCATCCCCGGAGCGGTCAGCGTGCCGGGCGCGGAACTGGTCTATCGCTTTACCGACATGGTTCGGTCGCCGCAGACGACCGTGATCGTCAATTGCGGCGGCCGCACCCGCAGCATCATCGGCGCGCAGTCGCTGATCAGCGCCGGGT
>JBOHMF010000238.1:0-6813 GCA_050730055.1 Allostellaceae bacterium | reverse complement strand
CTCCCCGCCTGCGGGGAGAGGGTTGGGGTGAGGGGCGGCCAGGAGATGGTCATGTCAGGCGCGCGACGCGAGGGCTACCGGGCGGGGCTCATTGATCTCACCGCCGGAGAGATCAGCCGCGAGATCTTTGTCAGCGACGCGATCTACCAGGAGGAGTTGGAGCGCGTCTTTGCCCGCGCCTGGTTCTTTATCGGGCATGAGAGCCAGGTGCCAGACCCGGGCGATTATTTTGTTTCCGGGATCGGCGAGGAGTCGGTGATCCTCTGCCGCGACCGGCAGGGCGGGATCGGCGTCTTTCTCAATTCGTGCCGGCATCGCGGGATGAAGGTGTGCCGCTACGACGAGGGCAACACGGCGGTCTTTACCTGTCCCTATCACGGCTGGAGCTACGGTCTCGACGGCCGGCTCGTCGGCGTTCCCTATTTTCGCGAAGCCTACCAGGGCGCGCTCGATCGTTCGCGCTGGGGCCTTGCGGCGGTCGCGCAGGTGTGTTGCTACAAGGGCACGGTGTGGGCCACCTGGGACCCTGAAGCCCCGCCCTTTCTCGAATATCTCGGCGATTTTGCGCGCTATCTCGATTTGACCCTCGACGCCTGGGACGGCAGCGAGGGCGGCACCGAGGTGCTGGGCGGCGTGCAGAAATGGCGCATCCCGTGCAACTGGAAATTCCCGGCCGAGAATTTCAGCGGCGACAGCTATCACAACATCAGCCATCGCTCGGTCGATCTCGCCGGGATCGGCCCCTCGGGCAGCAGCCGGCGCGACATGCCGGAACTGCTCGCGGCGCGCAAACTCCACATCGCCGCTCCCCGGCACGGGCATCAGGCGACCGTCTATCTGTTGCCGCGAGCCGCGCCGGTGCCGCCCGCCTACCGCACTTCGTCGGTCGTCTCCGACTATTTTCAGGACTGCGAGGCGGCGCGCCGCCGCCGGCGCGGCGAGTGGGGCCGGATGATCGGTCTTGTCGGCGAGGTCTTTCCGAGCACCGCCCTGTTGTCGCGCCAGCCGCGCTCGATCGCGGTCTGGCATCCGCGCGGGGTCAATGAGACCGAGGTGTGGCGCTGGTATCTCGTCGACAGGAACGCGCCGCCCGAGGTCAAGGATTTTCTGCGCCAGTATTACATCCGCTATTCGGGGCCGGCGGGACTGACCGAGCAGGACGACATGGAGAACTGGAACTACGCGCACATGGCCAGCCGCGGCACTGTCGCGCGGCGCTACCCGTACAATTACGAGCAGGGCCAGGGCAGCGAAAGCGCGGATTACCAGTGGGACGGATTTCACGCGCCGGGGAGCGTCGTCGATCTCACCGAAGCCAAGTCGAGCGAGCACAATCTGCGCAACCTCTACCGCCGCTGGGACGAGTTCATGAAAGCCGAAAGCTGGGCTGAGCTGACCTCTTGGCGCCGGCCAGGCCAGGGCCGGGGACATGACGGGAGCGGCGGATGAGCGGGATCGTCAATGTCCGGCTGCTCGCGCCGGGAACCCGGATCACCCTCGTCGATGGCGCCACCGCCGAAATCACCGCCAACCCGGCGGACGGCGTATGGCTGTTTGCGCGCCTTCTGGATGCGCCCGGCGATCCCGCCCGCATCGGCAGCGAAGAGATGATCTTCGCCCAGGATGTCGCCGCGATTGTCGAGACGGAGTGACTCTGCGGCCGAGAGCCGCAGGGCAAATCCGACGCGCGCGCTTGCCCGCACCGGCCTCGGCACGGCATGAACGCTTCCGGCATGACCGGGCCGCAAGGCCGCCGCAAAACTGCCCAGGGTGATGGCGCGACATGACGATCCATACCGACCCTTCCGAACATGAGGCCAATGGCGAGACGCGCCGGGACTTTATTCTTCTCCTCGCCGGCGCGATGGGCGCCGCGGCCGTCGCGGTGACGATCTGGCCGTTTATCGATACCTTGAACCCGGCAGCCGACACGATCGCGGCGGGGGCGCCGATCGATGTCGATATCTCGCACCTTGCCCCCGGCCAGCAGATCACCGTGGTGTGGCGCAGCCGGCCGGTCCACATTGTCAACCGCACCCCCGACATGCTGAAGCTGCTGCAGTCGCCAAAGGACATCAACCTGCTGAGCGATCCCCACTCGACTGTCGGGCAGCAGCCACCCTACGCCAGGAACTGGCACCGCTCGATCAGGCCCGAGTTTCTCGTCTTTGTCGGCATCTGCACCCATCTCGGGTGCCTCCCTGAGTACCAGCCCAAACCGGGCAGCGTTCAGCCGGGCTGGATCGGCGGCTATTTCTGCCCCTGCCACGGGTCAAAATACGACCTGTCGGCGCGCGTCTATTCGGGGGTGCCAGCGCCCTACAACATGCCGGTTCCGCCCTACCGTTTTGTCAACGATACGACCGTGCGGATCGGCGAGAACCCGCCCAAAGTCTCCTGGGAATTCTCCTCGATCGTGCAGCTTTAGCGCCGCGTCGCAAAACGCCCCCTCCCCGGTGGTCAAGTTCCGGGGAGGGTGAGCGGCCGGTGCCGTTTCAGCCCTGGCGGAAAAAGCGGGCGGCGTTGTCCCAGAAGAGCTTTTTCCTGGTCTCCGGCTTGACGCCCGACCAGGCGAGGATGTTATCGACCGAGTTTGGGAACTGGCATTCCGAATGCGGGTAGTCGGAGGCGTACATCAGGACATCGTCGCCGAGAAAACGGGTGACGGTGTCATACATGTCCTCCCCTTCATGGTGCTCGATCGAGCAGAAAAAGCGGCCGCTTTTCATGTAGTCGCTCGGCTTCTGCTGCAATTCGGCAGTGCCGCCGACATAGACCGCCTGCTCGTCCATGCGCCGCGCCCAGAACGGCAGCCAGCCAAAGCCGCATTCGAGAACACCCATCCGCAGGCGCGGATAACGGTCATAGATGCCGCCGCCGATAAACGACCCGACAAAGCGCATCGCCCCCCACGGGTGGGCGGCGAGCCGGCCGAGAAAGATGTTATCCCACAGATCCTGGTAGCCGGGGTAATAAGGCGGGTTCCAGGTGAAGCTGTGGTTGGCGATCGGCAGATCGTATTCCTGCGCCTCCCGCCAGATCGGTTCGAGCGCCGGATGGTCGGCCGGGAGATCCTTGGCAAGCAGCGGCATCACCGCGGCCGCCCAGCGCGATTTGCCCCACTCGCGGATCTGGCGCACCGCCTCCTCCGGAGCGCGGGTCGAGGCGACGATCATGCTTTTCAGCCGATCGGGAGCCTGCCCGCAGAAATCCTGCATGTGGCGGTGATAGGCGCGGATCATGGCGATCTCAATGGTCGGGTCATCGACGCCGACAAAGCTGAGCCATGAGGTCGGGATCAGAAAGTGGACATCGGTGCCCTCGTCATCCATGTCGGCGATGCGGTTGCGGGCCTGATCGTCCTGGATGCCCTGGCGCGGCTTTTTTGTGCCCATCCAGCGCGTCTCGCGTCCGGTGAAGCGCTCGCGCGGCGCCGGCTCGCCCAGCATGCGGCGATAGTACTTTGTGCCGACCCGGTAATTGTGCATCGGACTCGGGGTCGGCCCGTCCACCGCGCTGACGATCGGAATGCGATAGGGTTCGAGTTCGGGCAGGCGTGGGCGAAAATCCGGATCGATGTAGCGCTCCAGCACCTCTGCGGCGGGATTGACATGCGTGTCGGCGTCATAGACGCGATACCCGTTTCTCATGCTGCGCCTCCTCTGTGACCGGCGGGCTTTGGCTCCGCGGTTTCCATGGCGGAAGATCATAGAAAGAGCCGTCGCACTTGTCGATTGGCGCGCAGGACCGGGATCGAGCCGGCGCCGGGAGCGGAGGAGGAATGCGTTTTTGCAGATGCGAAGGATATTGCGAATCATTCGCAATATGTCTATCTCTCGCATGCCAAAGCCGAGAGGGCGCCGATGTACGTCTGCTTGTGCAACGCGATCACCGACCGCGACTTCCGGACCCAGTGCGAGGGAGCGGACCGCTCGGTGGCGATGGTCTATCGCGCGCTCGGCGCCGCGCCGCAATGCGGCAAATGCGTGCCGATGGTGCGCCAGATGCTGCGGCAGAACGCCCCGACATCGTGCGAGGCCGAGGGCGGCGACGATTGATCCCGGATCGGCGGGACATTCCCTGCGCGCAAGCGTTGTTTCGGCAGGCTCGACCTGACAACGGGGAGGCGATCCGTGCGCGCCGATGCAACCGTCCTGCGCCATCTGAACGCGGTCTTGAAGCTCGAACTGACCGCGATCAACCAGTATTTCCTGCACGCCCGGATGTTGCGGCACTGGGGCGTCACCAGGCTTGGCGCCCATGAATACGCCGCCTCGCTCGAAGAGATGAAGGATGCCGACAAGCTGATCGAGCGCATCCTGTTTCTTGACGGTCTTCCGAACCTGCAAGACCTCGACAAGCTCCTGATCGGCGAGAACGTCCGCGAACTCCTCGATTGCGATCTGCAACTCGAACACAAGGCGATCGCGTTATTGCGCGAGGCGATCGCCTATTGCGAGAGCGTGCGCGACTTCGTCACCCGCGACCTCTTTAGCGAGATGCTGGAAGGCGAGGAGGAACAGGTCGATTTTATCGAGACCCAGCTTGGTCTCATCGACAAGATCGGTCTCGAAAACTATATCCAACTGCAATCCGGCTCGGCCGAGTAGATCAAACAAAAGGCGTGGGGTGGGTTGAGCGTAGCGAAACCCATCCTGCGCATCTCACCAGAAGCAAATCTTCAATATCAATTATGCTTTGCAGACCTGCACGCCGAGTCCGCTCACGGCGGAAGCTCGTCGTAGCGCGGCAGGTCGTCGGTAATCTCGAACCAAAAGGCTTTGCTGCCCACAAAGACGTGGCACTCCGGGCGTACGCCGGGATCATCGTCGAGAGTACCAAGGGCGATCCCAAACTCGTCGAGAGTCTGGGGATGGCTGGCAACCAACCGAAAATTCGGCTCGGCTTTATTCAAGATCGGCGAGCCGCAAACGCGACAAAACCCCCGGCGGTAGCCCGGCGTTGACTCGTAGTACGTGACCAGCTCTTCGCCTTGAACCCACTTGAAGTCGCTTCGGCGGACGCGAGCGCGGCTGCGAAATGCTGCGCCCTGCTGCTTGCGACAGAGCGAGCAATGGCAGTTCAGCGGATGCAAGAGCGGACCGGTGATCTCGAACTTTATGCCGCCGCACAGGCAACTTCCACGGATTGCGGGCATGGCAGATCGATCTTCGGGGATGAGCGGGATGAAAATATCTCTCAGCCCTATGTCTGTTTATAGAAACGGGTCGCATTTCCCCATAGCAACTTTCTCCGGCGCGCCTCGCCGAGGCTCGACCAGGCAAGAATGTTGTCGATCGAATTGGGGAACTGGCACTCCGAATGCGGATAGTCGGAGGCGTACATCAGCACGTCCTCGCCGAGAAAGCCGGTGACGGCGTTGAACATGCCCTCGCCTTCCTGCCGCTCGATGCTGCAAAAGAAGCGGCCGCCTGTCAGATATTCGCTCGGCTTCGCCTTCAAGGGGGCGGTACCGCCGACATAGTGCGCCTGTTCGTCCATGCGCCGCGCCCAGAACGGCAGCCAGCCAAAGCCGCATTCAAGGACGCCCATGCGCAAGCCCGGATAACGGTCGAAAATGCCGCCGCCGACAAACCCCGCGACAAAGCGCATCGCCCCCCAGGGATGCGAGGCGAGGCGGCCGAGAAAGATGTTGTCCCACACGTCCCGATAGGCCGGGTAATAGGGCGGGTTCCAGGTCGAGCTGTGATGCGCGATCGGCAGATCGTGCGCGGCCGCCTCGCGCCAGATCGGGTCGAGATCGGGGTGATCGACCGGCATGTCGGGGGGCAATAAAGGCTTGACCGCGACCGCCCATTTTGACTTGCCCCATTGCCGGATTTCGCCGACCGCGGCGGCGCCATCGCGGCCAGAGGCGACAATCAGGCTTTTGAGGCGGTCGGGAGCGTGCGCGCAGAAATCCGCCATGTGACGGTGAAAGGCGCGGGCAAAGCCCACTTCGTAGGCGGGGTCGTCGAGACCGACAAAGCTCATGAACGAGCCGGGGATCAGGAAATGCACATCCGTCCCCTCGTCGTCCATGTCGGCGACCCGGTTGGCGGCGTTGGCGTCCTGCACCCCGGGCCGCGGCAGCTTGCCGCCGCGCCAGCGCGACTCGCGGCCGGTGAAGCTCTCGCGCGGCGCCGCCTCGCCGAGCACGCGGCGATAGTATTTCCGGCCAAAGCTGTAGGCATGGTGGCCGTCGCCGGCATCGCGACGATAAGGCGCCAGTTCGGCGAGGCGCGGCCGGAAGGCGGGGTCGACATACCGCTCCAGGATCTCGGCCGACGGGCTGACATGCGTGTCGGCGTCATAGACGCGATAGCCGTGCCTCATCTCCCGCCTCCTCGCAATCAAGTCCTCCGATCATATCCCTGCGTCCCGCAAGCGGCACGCCGGTTCTTTTGTTCTCCGCGCCTGTAGGGTGCAGCTTGGTTATTGAGTGAAACCGCAGCGCTGGGCATCTCCTGGTATATATTTTATTCTGTGATACTTTTGGGCACTTGGTGGCACACACATCATATAGTGCGCCGGGCATCCTGGAACCGCCGGCTTGAGGACGAGCTCGTATCCATTCCTGTGCGCTCATCTTATACTATCTTGTTCCTTCAATGGGTTTTTTGCCGCGTCAGGGCACGCGATAGCTGTCCCAACAGAAACCAGCAGGCCCGTCACGGATAAGACTGCTAGTGGATAGCTTCTAACGCTTGCCTCCCGCGCTGCACGGCAGCGAGGATGGCATCGGCGGATTTGGTCCAGACGAACGGCTTGGGTTTGTCGTTGGTTTCGGCGATGAAGCGATTGATGGCGGCC
>JBOHMF010000237.1:0-6847 GCA_050730055.1 Allostellaceae bacterium | reverse complement strand
TCCCTTGCCGATGCAGATGCGCCCGACCCCGGAGAGGCAATAGAGCACCTGTCCGACCGGATGGGCGTGCCAGGCGGTGCGCGCGCCCGGCGTGAACGAGACGACGGTGGCGCGCATGCGCGAGGGCGCCTGGCCGACGACGACCTCGTCCGCCCACACGGTCCCGGTAAAATTCGCCGCTGCGCCCTGCCGCGTCGAACGATCCGCCGCCCGAACGACCGCCATTGTCTCCTCCTTGGCCTGTGATCGCGGCGCCAGCATAGGCGTGCCCCATTGGACATGGCAACCGGGCGAAGCAGCGCCGCGCTCGCGCTTGACAGCCGGCGGTGATCCGGCTAGGACAGTAGCCACTCGTGGTGATTTGAGCCGACCGGCTTGCGGCCACGTAAAACAAACCGCTAAAAGGTCGCGTGTTCGTCAGAGCCTCGGCCCGCGCGGGACCGGGGTTTTTTGTTGCCCGGAGCGCGCGGCCGCGATTGTGGAGAGATGCCGATGTCAAAACCCGTCCTGCCCGCCGACCGTGCCGCCGAACTCGCCCCTGCCACCATCCTCGCGCGTGGCGGCGCTACGCGCAGCCCCTATGAGGAGACCTGTGAGGCGATCTTTCTGACCTCGGGCTTTGTCTATGACAATGCCGCCGCGGCCGAGACCGCTTTTGCGCAGGAAGGCTCGCGCTTTGTCTATTCGCGCTACCGCAACCCGACGGTGGCGATGTTTGAGGAGCGCCTGCGGCTGCTCGAAGGGGCCGAGGCCTGCCGCGCCACCGCGAGCGGGATGGCGGCGGTCTTTGCCGCGCTCGCCTGCCGCCTGCGCGCCGGGATGCGGGTGGTGGCGAGCCGGGCCCTGTTTGGCTCGTGCCGCTATATCCTCGCCGACCTGTTGCCGCGCTGGGGGATCGAGAGCGTGCTCGTCGATGGGCGTGATCCCGCCGCCTGGGAGAAAGCCTTGGCGCCCGGTGCTGCGCTCGCCTTTTGCGAGAGTCCGTCAAACCCGACGATGGAGATCATTGACATCGCCGCGGTGGCGCGCCTGGTCCATCGCGCCGGCGGGATCTTTGTCGTCGATAACGTCTTCGCCTCACCGATCCTCCAGAAGCCGCTCGCGCTCGGCGCCGATGTCGTCGTCTATTCGGCGACCAAGCACATCGACGGGCAGGGCCGCGTCCTCGGCGGCGCGATTCTCGGCTCCGAGACGTTCATCCGGGAGGATCTCGGCAGTTTCTACCGCCATACCGGGCCGTCCCTCAGCCCGTTCAACGCCTGGCTCCTGTTGAAGGGTCTCGAAACCCTGGAACTCCGGGTCGAGCGGCAGAGCCGCACCGCCGCGGCGCTCGCGCGCCATCTCGAAGCGCATCCCAAAATCGCCCGCGTCCTCTATCCCGGTCTGCCGAGCCATCCGCAATACGATCTGGCGCAGCAGCAGATGAGACTGGGCGGCAGCGTTGTCGGCTTTGACGTTGCCGGCGACAAGGCGGCGTGCTTCCGCTTTCTCGATGCGCTCACGCTCGTCGATATCTCGAACAATCTCGGCGACACCAAGAGCCTCGTCACCCATCCGGCGACAACAACGCATTCGCGGCTCGCCCCCGAAGCGCGCGCCGAACTCGGGATCGGCCAGGGCTTTGTCCGCTTTTCGGCCGGCCTCGAAGCCGAGGCCGATCTCCTCGCCGATATCGAGCAGGCGCTGGCGGTGGTTTAGAACGGCCACATGGGCGCCGGCCCGCCGGCCGTGCTAGGCTTGCGCATTCCGAGGCGGAGCCGCGATGACGCTCGACCCGATCCCTTTTGTCAACGCCGTGCAGCGGCTGCGCGAGGGGCTGCGCCGCCACGGGCAGGACCCGACGGATGAGCAGCTCCGCGACGGACTGATCCAGCGCTTTGAATTCACCTATGAGCTGAGCCATAGGATGCTCAAGCGTTATCTGAGAGACAGTGCTGCCTCGCCGGACGAGCTCGACCGCCTGTCCTTTGCCGATCTGATCCGCACCGGCAATGCCCAAGGCCTGTTGCGCTCAGACTGGCCGGCCTGGCGGCGCTTCCACGAGATGCGGGCGCGGACCAGCCACACTTATGATGCGACAATCGCCTCGGAAGTCGTTGCCGCCATCCCGGAGTTTCTGGCGGAGGCCGAATATCTCTGTGCCGAACTGCAAAATCGACACCAATGATCCGACCCGCAGCCCCTGACCTGCCGGCGGATCATCGCCGGCTCGTGCGCGACATTCTGCGCGCTCATCTGCCGCAAGGCGTGCGGGCGTGGGTGTTCGGCTCACGGGCCACCGGCCGGGCGCGGCGCTATTCCGATCTCGATCTCGCGCTCGATTGCGGACGGCGGTTGACGCTCGACGAACGCGCGCGGTTGGCCGAAGCCTTCAGCGACAGCGATCTGCCTTACAAGATCGATATCCTCGACTGGCAAGGTCTCGACGCTCGGTTCCGCAGGATCATCGCGGCCGAGCGGATGCCCCTGGCCGACACCGCAAACCCGGAGGGTGCAGCCGCTGACCTCAAATAGCAATAAAACAAAGTAGTTTTATTATTATTGACAATGAATAAGTGTTATAGATATCTGAACCACGTCGCGTGGGCGGTATTTGGGCCGCCCCGCCCGCGGAGGGGTGCGGCATGGTTCGGATCGAGACCATCTCAAAGGCCGAAGCGGTCAAGGGACAGAGCCGGCAGTTGCGCGGGCATATTGCCCGCGACCTCGCCGATCCGGCGACGCCGTTTGACCATGAGGGTTATTCGCTCCTCAAATTCCACGGCGTCTACCAGGGCTACGATCGCGACAGCGCGACCCTTCGCAAGCAGCAGGGTGCGGACAAGCTGTGGCAGATGATGGTGCGCGTGCGCATCCCGGGCGGGCGGCTCACGGCGGCGCAGTATCTGGCGCTCGACACGCTCGCCGGGCGCTACGCCAACAGCACGCTGCGGATCACGACGCGCCAGAGCATCCAGTTTCACGGCGTTCAGAAAGGCGATTTGAAGCCGACGATCGGCGCGGTCAACGCCGCGCTGCTGACGACGCTCTCGGCCTGCGGCGATGTCGTGCGCACGGTGACGACCGTGCCGGCGCCGATCCGCGATCCCGTGCACCGGCGGCTTGAAGAGGACGCGCGGCGGTTGTCCTCGCACCTCTTGCCGAAGACGCGCGCCTATCACGAGATCTGGGTCGAGGGAGAGCCGTGGCGCGAGGAGGGGGGGCAAGAGGAGGCGCCCGACCCGCTCTACGGCGCGCGCTATCTGCCGCGCAAGTTCAAGATCGGTCTCGCGGTGCCCGAGGACAACACGATCGACGTGTTGACCAATGATCTGGCGATCGTCGCCCTGTTCGCGGGCGAACGCCTTCTCGGCTACAATTTCCTCCTCGGCGGCGGGCACGGAATGACGCACAACAACCCGAAGACCTACCCGCGGATGGCGACACCCGTCGCCTTTATCGAGCCTGACGATCTGATCGCCGCGGCGGCGGCCGTCGTCACGTTGCATCGCGATTATGGCGATCGCGGCGATCGCCGCCACGCCCGCCTCAAATATGTCATCGCCGAGCGGGGCGAGGCGTGGGCGCGCGCCCGACTCTCGGAATATCTGGGAAAGCCGCTCGAACCGTGTCGCGCGATGCCGGATTTTGCCGTGCCCGATCATCTCGGCTGGCACGAAGAGGGCGACGGGAAGTTCTATCTCGGCATCCCGGTGGCAAGCGGGCGCATCGCCGACACTGAAGCCTCGGCGCTGCGCACGGCCTTGCGCGCGATCGTCAAACGCTTTGGCGCCGCTCCGATCCTGATGCCGAGCCAGGACATCATCCTCTCGGAGATCCGGCCGCGGGACCGCGGCGCGATCACGAACATCCTGCGCGCCCACGCCGTGCGCCTGGCGGAGGACCTGCTGCCGGTCGAGCGCTGGGCGCTCGCCTGCCCGGCCTTGCCGACCTGCGGTCTCGCCTTGACCGAGGCCGAGCGCGTGCGCGAAGAGATCGTCGCGGCGATTGCCGAGCGGCTCGCCCGTTACGGGCTGGAACAGGAGCGGCTCAGCCTTCGCATCACCGGCTGCCCAAACGGCTGCGCCCGGCCGTACAGCGGTGACATCGGCATCGTCGGTCGCATGCCGGGCCATTACGCCCTCTTTGTCGGCGGCGATTTTGCCGGCACCCGCCTCAATGTGCCGTTTGCCGACAAGGTGCCGCTTGCCGGCATCGCCGCCGCGCTCGACCCGCTTTTTGCCCTCTTTGCCGAGCGGCGGGCGCCGGGCGAAGGGTTTGGCGATTTCTGCCACCGCCTCGGCGTCGCGGCCTTGCAGCAAGCCGCTGCGGCGCGCCTCGCGGGCGCCGCCTGATGCTGCCGATCACGCTCGATCTCTCCCGCATCCGGGTGATCCTGGTCGGGGAGGGCGGGGCGGCATGCCGGCGGCTCGCGCGTCTCGACGAGGCCGGCGCCGCGGAGCTCGAAGTCTACGCGCCGCGGCCCGATCCGGATCTCGCGGAGAAGGCGGGAGCGCGCCTGCGCCGCCGTTTGCCGACGGCCGCGGAAATTGCGCGGGCGCAACTCGTATTTCTGGCCCGTCTGCCCGAGCCGGCGGCGGCATCGATCCGGCGGGTCGCTGCCGCCGCCGGGGTTCTGGTCAATGTCGAGGATGATCGCGAGCGCAGCGATTTTCATTCGGCCGCGGTGCTGCGCCGCGGCGATCTTGTCGTCGCGGTCTCGACCGAGGGCAGGAGCCCCGGTCTCGCCGCGCTTGTGCGGCAGGATCTCGAACGGCATTTCGGCCCCGAATGGGCCGCCCGGCTTGGCGAGATCGCCCGCTTGCGCACGCTTTGGCGCGGCGCCGGCGCCGACCCTGCGACGGTGCGGCGCCGGATCGCGGAATGGGCGACGGCGCGCGGCTGGATCGCTCCTCCGCCCGGAACCGCGGCGCGACAACCGTAAAACTGCCAGAATCGCATCGCATTCTGCCGCATGTGCTGGAGCGAGGCAGAGGGCGCCGGTATTTTCCCTGCAAATTCAGGGCGGGCGCGAGCCGAGGACCCGACACGATGGGTCCGGCACGGCCGGCGGCTGCGCGAGAGCGTCGCCGCGGGGGACAATCGGGTCGCTTGCCGGGCCGATTCAAGAGAGGGACAATCACATCGGATGTCAAAAGACATCGCACCCGCAGGGGAGAGACGCGATGGACATAACAACGGTCGCCGAGCAGTTCTTCACCGCTTGCGAAACCGGGCAGGGCTGGCAGGGCTGCTGGGAATACTGCGTGCCGAATGCCACCTTTTCCGCCCAGGCCGCGCCGCTGGCGAAGCTGAAGACCCTCGAAGAATATACCGAGTGGATGAAGGGGTTGCTGAAAATTATGTCGGACTGCCGATACAGCGTCAAATTCTTTGCGGGCGACGAAGCGCGGCACAGCATCTTTCTCTACGGCGTCTTCTCCGGCACCCATAGCCGCGAGGGCGGCTCCCTGCCACCCACCGGCAAGCGCACCAACACCGACTACGCCTATGTAATGGAATTCGACGGAGCCAAGATCCGCCATATGACAAAGATCTGGAATGCCGGCTGGGCCATGCGGGAACTGGGTTGGCCCACAGACTGACCGCCCTGCGCCTCTGCAAAGGGCCGCTCCCGCTTCCCACCGCCCGCCGCCGTCGCTACCTTCTCGATAATACGTTTTTGGAGGAGATGGGAAATGGCGGTTGTCGCGATCATCGCTCAGGGCACGATGGGGTCCGGCATCGGCCGGCGGTTGCGGGAAAGCGGGGCCGAGGTGCGCACCCTCTTGTCGGGCCGCAGCCCGGCGAGCGCCGAGCGGGCGCGCGCGGCCGGCATGACGGCGATGGCGGATGAGCGCGCGCTGCTCACCGGCGCCGATTTCTTTCTCGCGATCCTGCCGCCGGGCGAGGCCGAACCCCTGGCGCGCCGCCTCGCGCCGACCCTTGAAGGGCTGGCGCAAAAGCCCCTCTATCTCGATTGCAACGCGGTCAGCCCGCAGACCGCGGTCGCGATCGGCGAGATCGTGGCGGCGAGCGGCACCCGCTTTGTCGATGCCGGCATCATCGGCGGTCCGCCGCAGCCCGGCCGCAAGGGGCCGGCGATCTACGCCTCGGGCGAGCATGTCCGCGCGGCCCTGCCGCTCAAGGACTGGGGCCTCGATCTGCGCACGATCGACGGCCCGGCCGGCGCCGCATCGGGCATGAAGATGTCCTATGCCGGGATCACCAAGGGCACGACCGCGATCGGCACGGCGATGCTCCTGGGCGCGGCGCGCTTTGGCTGCGCCGAGGCGCTCCTCGCCGAACTGGGGCAGAGCCAACCGCAACTCCTGGCCTATTTCCGCGCCGGCATCCCGCGCATGTACGACAAGGCCTATCGCTGGGTTGCCGAGATGGAGGAGATCGCAGAATTTCTCGAACGGAACCCGCCCTCGCACGACATTTACGCCGCAATCGCGCAGCTTTACGATTATCTGGCCGCGCAGCATTCCGAGGAGCGGCCGCCGCAGGACAATGCGATCCGCGCGCTCGACCGCATCCTCGGCCGCTGATCACATCTCCGGCAGGAGCCGCGCCAGGGCGTCCGGCATGCTCAGCATCGGGTAATGGCCGGTGTCGAGTTCGACATAGCGGGCGGCGAGACGCTCGGCGGTACGGTGCTGATGCGCCTCGGGCGGGTTGGCGCTGCGCCGGCAGCGGATCACGCTGGCCTGCCACGCCTCCGTCCAGAAGCTTTTGAGCGCGACCGGTTCCTCCATCGCCGCGATCGGGTGCGGGGTGTAGTGCGCGAGCGCCCAGGCGCGCAGGTCGGGGGTGAGATCGGCGAACATGCGCGCCTCGGCGTCCTCGCGCGAGGGGCCGGTGG
>JBOHMF010000236.1:0-6861 GCA_050730055.1 Allostellaceae bacterium | reverse complement strand
GCCGCCTTTTGATCAATTGCTCGCGGTTGGGCGCATAGGCGGCCTGGTCGTAGGCCGCGTCGAGCGCTGCCTGATCATAGTCGAGAAATACGCGCGGACCCGTCTCGGGCATCGTCCTCTCCGCTGCTCCGACCCGTCTCACATTAGCATCGAACCGCGCCCCGGTCGGAATTGATAGCGGGACGGGGTTTGCAGTAGTCTGCCACACGAACAAATGAACAAAAGAGGTGCGGGCGATGAGCGAAGCGGCAACGGCCTATCTCGACGAATTCCGGGCGCGCGGCGCCGCCATCGCCGACGCCTGCACCCGCTGCGGCGCCTGCTTCCGCGCCTGCCCGATGGTGGCGCCGGCCGGGATCGGCGAGGCCGACCCGGAGGAGACGACGGCGGCGATCGTTGATCTGATCACCGGCGGCGCCGGCAACGAGGCGG
Organism: Allostellaceae bacterium; assembly: GCA_050730055.1. Lineage (GTDB taxonomy): Bacteria > Pseudomonadota > Alphaproteobacteria > ATCC43930 > CGMCC-115725 > AP-15. Next base: position 6,429 of record JBOHMF010000236.1, on the reverse strand, counting down.
CGATCCTCTGGGCCAATGTGTGCAGCGGCAGCGGCAATTGCATCCCGGCCTGCCAATACGGCGTCAACCCGCGTTTCATGGTCCAACTCGCGCGCGGCTTTGCCCGCCGGCAGAAGGGCGAGGCGCCGATCAACACCCGCTGGAAAAACGGTTTTGCCGCGATGAGCCGCGGCGTGCGCATCCTCTCGCGCCTGCAGATGCCGCCCGAGGTCCTGGCGCGGCTGCGCGGTCTTGACGGACCGCCGCGCACCCGGCCGCCCGAGGTGGTCTTTTACACCGGCTGCAACATCCTGAAGACGCCGCATATCGCGCTCCTCTGCCTCGACATTCTCGACCTTCTGGATGTCGAATACGAGGTGATGGGCGGTCCCGGGCAGTGCTGCGGCGTCTACCAGTTCCGCGAGGGCGATTTTGAGAATACTTCGAAGGTCGGCTTTGCCACGATCGACGGCCTCGCTTCGGCCGGGACTGCGACCGTGCTGTCATGGTGTCCGAGTTGCCAGTTGCAACTGGGTGAGACCGCATTGCCCAATTACGAGGCGCATTTCGGCCGGCGCCCGTTTGACATGAACCCGTTTCTCGTCTTTCTCGCCGAGCACGCCGAGACATTGGCTGGGTTGATGAAGCACCGGGTCGAAAAGCGGGTCGCCCTGCACGAGCGGCCGGTCTTCCCGCAGACGATGGAAGCGGTCAAAACGCTGCTGTCGATCATTCCCGGCATCGAACTCGTTGAACTCGATGTGCCGCGCATCGGAACCCAGGCCAACAGCCTCGCCGCGCTTCCCGATTTCAAGCGCGGGCTCAGAGAACGCGAATTCACGGCCGCGGCCGATGCCGGCGCCACGACCCTGGCGACGGTCTATCATGCCTGCCATCGCGAGATCTGCACGCTTGGCGACGGGCGCAGCTTTGAGATCATCAATTTCATGGAGCTTCTCGGCCGGGGTCTCGGTATCGAAAGCGAGGACCTCTACAAGCGGCTGAAGCTGATCCATGACATCGACGCGATCATTGCCGAAACGAGCCCCTTGATCGCGGCGCACAGCCTCAACCTCGACATCGTGCGCGACGCGCTCCTGTTCGAGTTCTTCCCCGGCCGGGGGTGAAGATCGTCAGCCGCGCGCCGTTCCGGTAAGCCGCGCCCGGAAGCCGCCAGGCAGGACAGTAAGATTTCCTGACAGAGCACCCTCGATCGATTATCCTCTCTCTTCGCCCGTTTCGGCCGGTGCCGATTGCGCTTTTGCCAATAAGGGGGCTGTTTGCATGCCTGCCGGTGTCGCCGTTCCTTACAGATACGCCCTCCATCGCAGGTGCAGCAAAAGCGGATCACGGCTCAGTTGAAAATCAAATATCCAATATCAATCTCTTGTGAAAAAATGTCGTCATGGCTGGTAGGCCTTTAGCCCGCGGTGGGCTTTTAGCCACCGGGCTTGGCCCGGTGGTTGACCCGGCCATCCATGTCTTCGCTGTCGCGCGGCCGATGGAAAAAAGACGTGGATGCCCGGCACAAGGCTTGTCCTCGGGCCGCGCTCCGCGCGGACCCGTGGGCCGGCCATGACGGGGTTATTCTGCTCACCCCCACCCCGATACCGCCGTATCGGGAAACTCCTCCTTGAGGCGCGGATAGACCTCGCGCGCGAAGTGCTTGATGCCGACCACCGTATCCTCGTGTTCGAGAAAACCGGCCTGGCCCATGATCAGGAGATGCCCAAACCCGCCGACAAAATCATAGACCTTTTTCAGTTGGCGATAGACCTCATCGGGGGTGCCGGCAAACATGATCCCGGCCTCGATCGCACCCTCGACGGTGGCGTTGCTGCGAAAGGCCGAGAGCGGGTGCTGGCCGCCGCGCAGCATGCGCAGACTGGCCTCGACCGGGACATAGCCGGGCGGGTTGGCAAAATGCGCCGGCACCTTGTTTGAGGTGATGTACCAGAGGAGCTTTTCGGCTCCGGCGCGCGCCGCCGTTTCGTCGGGGGCGACATAGACCATCGCGGCATAGGCGAGGCGGTCGATCGGCACATCGACACCGCGCCCGGCCTCGCGCCAGCCGTGGCGATAGCCGTCAAAGACCGCGCGGGTGCCCTCGAACCCGGTCAGAAAGGTCGCCTGTACAAAACCGCGGGCGCCGACCTGCCGCGCGCCGGAGGGGCTCGTCGTGCTGATCCAGATCGGCGGGTGCGGCTCTTGGTAGGGGCGCGGCCAGATGTTGATGGCGCGGTTGTGAAAAAACCGGCCCTCGTGGCTGAACGGCCCGTCATGGTGGGTCCACGCCTTGATGATCAGATCGAGCGCCTCCCACTCGCGCTCGTTCATGCGCACCGGATTGCTGTTGGCCGGCAGGATCTCATAGGGAACGCCGCGCACAAACCCGGCTTCGAGCCGTCCCTTTGACAGGACATCGACAAGCGCCATCTCCTCGGCGACGCGCACCGGCATGCGCCGGTTGGCGATCGGGTTGCCGAGGATGAGGAGGCGCGCCGTTTTGGTCAGCCGCGCCAGCGCGGCGAGCATCAAGGGCGCCGCCGGATCGACGCAGGTGGCCGTCTGATGATGCTCGTTGAGCATGATCTCGACGCCCTCGTCCTCGGCGATCAGCCATTCCTCGATAAAGCGATCATAGAGCGCGGCGCCCTTTTCCGGGTCGTAGATGCGGTTTGGCAGACTGACCCGGATCGATTCATATTCCTCGGCCGGAGGCAGGTAGTGATAGGCGTTCTCGCTGAAATGCCAGGCTTTCATGTTGACGCCCCGAGAAAAGAGAGAACGGCGGAGGCGAAGGCTTCGGGCTGTTCCAGTTGCGGCACGTGCCCCGCCGCCGGGATTGTCTCGACCCGCGCATTGGGGAAAAGCCGGGCGTAGCCGGTAAGATATTCCGCCGAGATCAGCCCGTCGCCGGCGCCGCGCAAAAACAGGGTCGGGACCCGCACGCGGTGCAGACGGTGCTTCAGTTTCGGATTGTGCATGTACGGCTCCCAGACCAGGAGCGCGACGCTCTGCCAGTTGCGCACCCTGATGCGCAGGTCCTCGTCCGAGATCCGTGCGGGGTCCTCGCGCATCGCGTCGGGATCGTGATGGAGGAGCCGGTGCAATTGCTCTTGCGGCATCGCGAACATGTCGGGGATGTCGAGCGTGTCGGGGGGGCCGATCTTGACGCCGCAGGGCGCGACCAGCACCAATCGGTCGAGCCAGGCGGGCGTCTTGGCCGCGATCTCGGCGGCGATCCAACCGCCGACCGAAGTGCCGACGAGCGCGGCTCGTTCGAGCCCGAGCCGCTCGGCCAGTTCGAGGTAGAAATAGGAAATATCGTCGATGCTGTCGAGCCAGTCGGGCAGGTGCGATCGGCCAAAACCCGGGTGCGACGGCGCGATCAAGCGGCGCCTCTCGGCGAGAAGACCGGCATAACGGCTGTCCGGGAAAAATCCGCGCCCCTCGTGCAGGTAGAGGATCGGGGTGTCGCCGGTCCGCCCGCCGCTGTCAAAGACCTCGATCTCCGCCCCCGCGATTCTGATCATGTTTCTGTTCACAGGGCGTCCTCCTCGCTGTGCCGCGCAGCTTAGCGCAGGACGGGCGGAAGCGGCCAATCGGATGTTGCCGATGGATGTTGACCGGGAATGCCAGGTTTCAAATTCTGCGGCGGCGCAGCCGGCACAAGATGGCATACGCAGTTATGGCGGCAAACGCGGCCATCGCCGGCATCAGGACATAATCCAGCCACCCCGCGCTTCCCGAAATGCCGAGCGCCGCGAACAGGGCAACCAAAGCCGGCGTGAGGCAGCCGAGCATCGACGCGGCAAAGCCGATGAGGCCGGTCGCCAGCAGACGGTTCCGGGGCGTCGTGTTCGACAGGGGGCGGCTTTTGGCCGCCCCCTGTCCCTTAACTGCCCCCTTAGACTTCATGCAGCTCGCCGCCTTTGATCAGCCTGACGAGCTCGTTCCACTCGGTGTGCGAGAGGCGCACGGTGTTCGCCGCCTCGCCGATGGTGACGCTCTCATCGGTAATCTCGACCTCGGGGCACTCCGCGCACAGCGGGCACAACGTGAACTTGATCGGTTCCATTTCGGGTCCTCCTTGATTTGGCCACGCCGGAACCCTACAATCTGTAGCCGCTACAGATGCAAGCCTTATTTTGAGACCATCGGCAGATATCGCGATCGGCGAATTGTCCCGCCGCACGCAATGCAATATCGAGACGATCCGCTATTACGAGCGGATCGGCTTGCTGCCGCAGCCGCGCCGGCAGGACGGCCGGTTTCGCCGCTACGGCGCCGAGGATGTCGCGCGGCTGAGGTTCATTCGCCGGGCGCGACAACTCGGCTTTACGCTCGACGACGTGCGCGCGTTGCTGCGTCTGGCCGGCGCCGGCGGTGATGGCGCTCGCGCCGAAGCGCGCACCCTCGCCGCCGCGCATGTCGCGGAGATCCGCATGAAAATCGCCGATTTGCAGGCGATGGAACGGGTTCTTGCGGACGCCCTCAGTGCCTGCGATGCGGGATGTCAGCCGGAATGTCCGCTGATCGAGGTTCTGTCCGGCGATGTTGGCCGGGCGATGGCAGACTGAGGCACCGCTCTTGACCATCTGCCCGCGCGGGGCGAGCGTAAAGCCGCGAACAGCCCAGGGAGGAAACCATGGTCGCATTGCAGGGCGTCGCCCATTTCAGCATCCCCGTCAGCGACATCGCGCGCAGCACGCGGTTCTACACAGACATTGTCGGCTGCCGCCATCTGTTCACGGTGCCGCGCGGGGACATGGTCTTTCTCGATGCGGCCGGCGTCTGCGTGATCCTGGTCAAGCGCGAGCCACCGATCAACCGCGCGCAGGAGGATCATGGCGGGGTGCATCATGCCTTTATCATCGCGCATGACGACTACCCTTCCGCGCTCGACCACCTGCGCGCGCACGATGTCGCGATCACCTTTGAGGAGGACCGGCAGGGCGGCGTCCTCGATGGCCCGCGCGCCTATTTTCGCGATCCCGACAGCACCGTGCTCGAATTCATCGATCTGACCCGTTATTCGGGCGCTGTGGCACGGGGTTGAGCCGGGCCGCCGCCGCTCCGGCGCTCACGGGCGGCGCACCGCGCGCTCGATGCGGCGGTCGGGGATGAACCACAGGAGCGCTACCAGCACATAGATCGCGCCCGCGATGCGCGGATCGACAAGCGCCAGGACGATGCCGGCGAGGTAGAGCAGCGGTGAAATCTTGCCCTTCAGATCGCGGCCGATTGCCCGTGCCAGCGCCGAGTCGCGGCCCTCCTTGCGCAGGATCGCCCATTGCAGACCGTACCAGGCGAGCGCCGGCATCAGGAGGGCAACACCATAGGCGGCGGTCGGCACCGGGGCGAAACGGTTCTCGCCCATCCAGCCGGTGGCAAACGGAATGAGCGACAGCCAGAACAGGAGGTGCAGGTTTGCCCACAACACCACCCCATCGACATGGCGGACCATGTGAAAAAAATGATGATGGTTGTTCCAGTAGATGCCGACATAGGCAAAACTCAGCACATAGCTGAGAAAGACGGGAACGACGGCGCCGAGAGCGTCGATCCCGGCGGACCGCGGCACTGTCAATTCCAGCACCATGATGGTGATGATGATGGCAATGACGCCATCGGTGAAGGCCAGCAACCGATCCTTTTCCATCGCCCGCTCCCGCGCCGCATTGCCAACGTTGGCCTCCATCTTGGGTCTTTTCATGCCCAGGCAACGATCCGAAATCATCATGCCCGATGGACCTCAGAGGCCGGCCTGAGCGATGACCCTTCTCCCTCGCATCGTCCCTGATGCGGAAGCGCCCTGCCCGGACGATGCGGCCGGCGGCGTGCCGCAACCGGCCGATCCGCGCCGCATGGCGCTCGGCTTTGCCGCGTGGGAGGAAGCGCTTGCGGAGGCCGGCACCGCGGCGGACGAGACGCGGACCTGGAGCCGGACCCCGGCCGGGCGGCGGTTGCTCGCCGCGGTCTTTGGCAACAGCCCGTTTCTCAGTGAAATCGCGGTCAAGGAATGGGCCTTTCTGACCCGCCTGGTCGCGAGCGGCCCCGACCCGCTCTTTGCCGGGATCGCCAAAAGCCTCGAAACGCGCGGGGATGACGGTGAGGATACGGCGGCGCTGATGCGCCGGCTGCGCGTCGCCCGGCGCGAGGCGGCGCTCCTCGCCGCCCTCGCCGATCTCACCGGAGCCTGGTCGCTTGAGCAGCAGATGGCGGCGCTCAGCCGCCTTGCCGAGGCCGCGCTCGGTGCCGTCCTGCGCCACCTGCTGCGCCGCGCCGCTGCCGCCGGGCAATGGACGCTGGCCGATCCCGCCGACCCCGAAGCGGGCAGCGGTCTCTTCATCCTCGGCCTGGGCAAGCTCGGCGGCTGCGAACTCAATTATTCGAGCGATATCGACCTGATCCTCCTCTATGACACGGCGCGGGTCCGGGTCGGCG